>JAHIRM010000012.1 GCA_018818595.1 Bacillota bacterium | reverse complement strand
TTGCTTCGTACCAAAACGCCTTTGAAAAACTATTTATCATTGAAAACGTTGATGCTTGGACGCCAAAACTTAGAAGTGCAACTAGAATTAGAATGAGCCAAAAAAAACAGTTTGTTGATCCATCTATAGCTGCACTTGCATTAGGGGCAACTCCTGACGATTTGGGTGAAGATATGGAAACATTTGGTTTTTTCTTCGAGTCTTTGGTGACAAGAGACTTAAGAGTGTATATGGACAAGTTAGGCGGAACAGTATTCCATTATCGCGATAAAAACGATTTAGAAATTGATTGCATTTTAAAATTAAGAGACAGCAGATGGGCTGCAATAGAAGTTAAGGTTGGTGGTAATCAACTTGATAGTGCAGCAGCCAATTTGATTAAACTAAAGGAAAAAGTTGATACAGAACATATGAAAGAACCGTCATTTTTGATGATTCTTTACGGTGGAACAACAGCATACAGGAGAGCTGATGGTGTGTATGTCGTACCAATTGGATGTCTCAAAGATTAAAAAAGCAAACTCCATGCTAATCACATAGCAAACTTGGTTGTGACAACCTCAAAAGTGGAACAAACTTGGTTATGACAACACACAAGATTAAATAACTTAATAGTGTTGAAAAACGGCATAAATAGCCGTTTTTCTTTTTATGATTGATTTTCTCATTATATCAGAAGGTTTCAAAGGTGTTTTTAAATCGTTGATATATGCCAGGATAGTAACAAAATTATGATTGGATCCCTCGTTGACAAATAATTATAGATGTGCTAAAATTCAGTTATAATGACGACATATTTTGACATATAGAGGTTATTAATGAGAAATTATATAACATATGAATCAACAGGACACACAATTTTTGTGAGCTTGTTTAATGGAAATCAAATTATATTGCCAAATAATACAAACTATACAAATAAGGATTTAAAACGTATATTCCAAAAAAATAACATGGATATGAAAATCCCTACTCAAGAAATATATAAAAGGAAATATTTAAAACAATCTACATAAGTCTGCATGCATCAAGTAAATGTAATATGAAATGCAAATATTGTTTCATGCAATCTAGGCATGATGTGAATATAACAATCGATGAAGCGAAAGATTTAATCGATTTTATTATTTCTGAGTTCCCAAATGCAGAGAAATATATCGTAGATCCTACTGGGTCAGGAGAACCTTTACTTAGAATGGAATTTATCTTAAAATTGGCTAAATACTGCCATAGTAAGAGCGATGAAGTATCTAAAGAAGTGCTGCCGATGTTGGTAACAAATGGAACATTACTTTCAAATGATAATATATCCAAACTTCAGTCAGCAGGTTACATATTTGGAATCAGTATAGACGGATACAAAAAGGCACATGATTCTAATAGAATTATCAGAAAACAAGAGGGAACTTACAAACAGATTATCCAGAATATCAAAAACATCAAACATAGAGAATACCTTGGTGCAGCTATGACACTTACTAATTCCAATACGGATTTGGTCAAAGCATTCAAGAATTTATATAAATATTTTACAACCATCAGCATAAAAACCGTTAGGAGCTTTGATGATGGGACAGATGGTATCAATGAAGGTAACATAGAGGAGATTAAAGGACAGTATACAAGATTATATAAATACATATTACAGAAGACATTGAAAGGTAAACTGGATTATTTAGCTGTTTTATTAAACGGGGATGACTATTTTGGTAAATTCTTGCTAAGAGTCATATTAAATCATAAAGTAAGTACCAGGTGTGAAGCTGGACTTGGTAGATTTTCTTTGACATCTGACAAGAAAATTATTGCTTGTCCAGGGAGTATCGGCATAGATGAGATGGCTATTGGAACGCTAGAAGAAGGTTTGAATCAAAAAAAATAACTCATTTATGGAAAATTCAATTAGAAAGAGCACTTTGCCAAACTTGTGAAGCTAGATATGTGTGTGGTGGTGAATGTATGATTGTATCTTACTACAAAGATAAAAGACTTGATAGTGTTGATGAAGTCATGTGCAAACTGAAGAAACACCTATTCAAATTAGCTGCGATGTTCAAGTTTGACGTGTTACTCCATAGCGACAAATTATTTAACAACATTTATGAGGGGTGTCAAATCAAGGCAAGCAGATTTGAAGAAGATATAGAATTAAGTAACACACTCAAGAAATTGAGTTGTAAATACACATTCATGGAGCCGAAGAAAATCAAAGATGATGATAAAGAAACATATTTGAGGATTAAAGAATGACTATCATGAAGAAAAGAATAATACTTGTTATTGGAGTATTTGTGGTTATTATCTCTGCTGGGGTTTTAATGTGGCAATACAGTATATCCAAATATCCGGAACATATTTTTAATATGAATATTGATAGACTTTGGAACGAAAGTCAAGGAGAGAATATTGTAATTGCCTTTCTAGATTCAGGAATGCACCAAAAACTGGCTGATGTGTATGGAGAAAGAGTAGTGGATCCATATGATTTCGTAAATGATAGAGAAGTGTTTACCGATACAAATGGCCATGGGACAGCTTTGATATGCATTGAAACATGTAAGTATGAAGATACTGGGGTCTATGGTATTGCACCACAGGCAAAAGTGATGCCACTAAGAATTTTTGATTCTAATGGAAATACAAGTGATGAAAGGATTGTTGATGCGATCCGTTATGCTGTGGACAATGGGGCAGATATCATCAATATGTCGTTTGGTTCATATGAAGAATCGATTGAAGTTGAGAATGTAATTAACTATGCTTATTTAAATAATGTGTTTGTAATATGTTCTGCAGGGGAACACATTACATATTCAACAGCATTTCCAGCAAAAAATGACAAAACTATTGGTATAGGCGATAAAAGTGATTATGAGTATGGAGTTGGACATGAAGACATAGACTTTTTTTTAGAAGGGAATAATATCCCATCGTTGCGCTTTTCTGACTCAGAAAATGATTTAATATTCAACACAGAAAAAGGCTCTAGTGTGTCAACTGCCATGTTTTCTGGGATTATTGCTCTGAAAATTAGCAATATGCAAGATATAGATAAGATTGAATTTCTTATTTACCTGTTTGAGGATTCGAAGATATATTCAATTATAGATATAATAAATTATTAGAAAGGTTGTATAGATATTGAAAAAAACAATATTATTTACAGGTTTAGTTCTATTGTTGGTTTTTAGTTTTTTTTCATTGAATCCAGATAAAGTGTACGGTCTTTCAGTGGAAAACAATCAAGAAGAAATCGTAGAATTAACACAAAATGAAACTGATTTCTTCGATAAGATGAGATTTAAACAACAATACGAAGACAGAGGAATTATGGTAGTAGACACCATTAATGGTACCGAGAAAGAGACAATGGAAATTAATGGGGTCGAGTACGAGAAGGATGCACTTGTATATACAATATTTCAAGCTAGCCAAAATGGCGAACTTGAAACAAGCATGAATAAATATGGGAATGCTATGAGTTTATCCAATCAATATCATTTATCTGAAATTCAAGAGAAAGCTAATCTAAATCAACTTGTTTATAGTGATATCAGCATTCTTTTTGACGATGAAAGATTCGTTGTGGAGAATGACAAGTTTTTTGATGAATTGCTACCAGATAGAAAAATAGTTGATAGTAGAGATTACTCCTTGATGGCTACTTATTATTATGAAACAGTATACACTGGATATTATCAAAATTATACAATATACAACACCACTAGTGGGATATATTCAATTCAAGCAGAATATTACACGAATATTTGGGGTACTAAAATTTATACCGGTTCCACAAGATATGTATTAAATACAACATTCACAACGTATAATCATATTGAAACAATTGAATTTGATTATCAATCATACGTTGCGGGGCTTGATGGAGTGACACCTCCTTACGCAACAATCTATCTTATTAATGATTATTGGGGAACCGAAAAAATGATTTTAGTATCAGACGACATTGGAACTGAATATAAGATAACTCAAGAAAACCATTATGCAAGAAATCAATATAATAAAATAGATGGAGTCTCGGTAGATATTTTATATCCTACAAAGGATGATTTATCATCTGGTTGGTTTGATGTACCACAAACTGTAGGATCGTATTTTCATCTACTTCTATTAGCGAACAGTGATAATGACAAGTTCACGAAGGGAGTTACATATCAAGACATAAACTTAGGGGTTACATTAGATGGCGGATTAGAACTAGTTTATGATGAAAATGATGATGTTGAGTATGAAGACTTAGTTACATTCACCTTTAATTTTGGTGTAGACCGAAGCGATCCCGATTTTGAACCAGTTCTCCCTGATGCACATTATATTAGAGATGTATACCCATACTTAATATGGGGTAATAGTGAAAATGACTACAATAATCATACACCTTTTGAAAGGTTTGTATGGGATAAAGCATCATACACAAACAATTCTGATGCAAGAAATGCTGAAGGAGAAGATTTAACTGACATGTATCTATTTTCACCGGATATTGGAGATAATGGAGGTACACCTATCCCTCAAACCGTTCAAAACAATGCATGCCGTTGGGATATATACTTCAATTCCATACCGGAACAAACTATCATCAAGGGTCAATATTCTAATGTTTATTGGGCCAATTTCATAACTGGGGAGTATAGTATTGTTCCAGGAACAATTTCTAAGTTTGAAGTTTTTGATGATGTATCATACAATACAATAGGAAACTATCTGGTTATGGTAGGTATTGAAGATGCATCTGGTAATAAAAGAACTCAAGTAATTATTGTACATGTTTCAAGTTGCTAAAGAGAAGGAGTCAATATGAAGAAATCATTAACAAAGATTATTTTTGCCTTGTCCATTGTATATTCATTACTGATAGAACTACTATTTTATTTAGGTCAATTTAATAATGTTATTAGTGTTAAATATATGTTGTTTTTTTCAGCTTTTCCACTTGTATTTATAATTGTTTCAGTTGTCATTGACATAATGGAAAAGAGAAGTAAAGAAAAATCGATTGCTAGAATTTATCTTCCAGTAATACTTGTTTTTTATTATTTAATCTTAGGAACAATCAATCACTACCTTTATTTTAGTGGTTTTTTAACGGTCTTACTTGTTTTCATTTTGCCCAACTTTATTTTGATACTGTACACTATTTTGCTAATGAAGGTTAGAAAACAGAAATATTTGAGATATTTTGTTATCGGAAAATATATTTTTGCTACTATATTTATGACGTATTGGTACATCATATTTTTATCTTTGGCAAGAGCACAATAAGCGTTAAAAGGAAAGAAATTGATAGCAAACAAGAAAAATGTATGAATAAACATATTGTAGAGCAGGATTCCAATATTCCGTGGGAAAGATCTTGCTCTCCTTTTTTGTCAGAAAACAGGCTTAATGTGGGTTAAGTGCAAACTGGATTGGTATGGCTTTTAAACAGTGGGTATGATTCCATATGCATAGAATATGAAGAATATATCATACTAAAAAATAAATTTGACTCGGTGTTATGTAAATGTAAATTTTAGATTTTTGTATACTAAAATATGCTACCTCATAACTCTGTACCTGTGTTATACCACGTGTGTGGAAACATATTTTAGGCATTTTATATGTTACTTCGTGACATTTTACATGTAATTTTCTAAAAAAGAAAGTAATTCATAACACTCAAGGCACGTGGAGTCGGTCTCATTGCTTTCACTAAAATGATGAAAACAGCTCTTTTTATCCCGAAATATACTGTTTTTATACCTATACTTTTAATAATATGAAATGAGACAGGCCACTTGAACTAAGGAATTACGTTCAGGTGGCCATTTTTGTTATTATCTTGTGTCATTTTGATTGTGTAAACATACGTCTTTTCACTTAACCTCGTATGTGTAAACATAAAGTCTTGAGTGTGAGAACATGTTTGCTTGTATTTGCAAACATATTGAGGGACTAAAAATGACAGGACTGTCTTGTATAAAAATCGAAAGTATTGAAATTTTTTCAAATAAATAAATTAATTGAGTTTCTTTCGTGCTTTTAAAATCACTTTGTTTATAAGTATTAAAATTGAAGGCAGAACAAATATTATTAGTAATGCTGAACTCAATGTTCCAATCGACAAAGCTCTTAATATTTGAGTTAAGGTTGGATCGGAAGATATCAATCCAAGTAATCCTGTAACGAAGAATAAAATGGAAGCCGAGGTTAAGATTGTGTGAATCGATCCTTCATAGGCGGATTTCAGTGCTTCTTTTGTCGGTTTAGTCGAGCATTGTTCTCTAAAATATGCAGTAAATAATATTCCGTAATCAATTGTTGCTCCCATCAAAATAGCTTGAACAATGAGTATCGCTAAAAAGTAGACATTACCCCCAAAAATACTCAAAGCACCCATTGTCAAAAAGATGGCAGTTTGTATTACAGAGACAAGAACGAGAGGGATAGCAAGTGACTTAAAAGTGAAGGCAACAATTATAAAAATAGCAATGATTGTAATTAACGTGATGACAAGAAATTCTGAATCAAATTTTCCTGAAGCCTCAGATGCCATTGCTGATTCACCTAATAAAAAGTAATGATTTGACAAAATGCTATCAAATTCTTGTTTGAGATCATCTACCAAAACTTGAGCATTTTCTGAGTCTTTAGTATATGTGCTTGTAATAATCATTCTTGAGTACTCAGAGCCAACAAGTTGCGCAATATTTTGTTCCAATAAAGTCTTGGTTTGCGAAAGTTGTTGTAGTTGTTCTGAAGACATCGTTTCCGAAAAATCTGTTTCTATATAAACAATGAAATCATATATGTTCATTGTTTCAGTATTTGCCAAGAGAAGTAAACCAGAAATTTGATTTGCATCAATGTTAGTCATTTGTGAAAGCTGTGTCGCTGTGAGTTGCATTCCAATAGAATTGGCATAACAAGTAATTTTCTCTATGCCTAAATTACTCGATAGATTTTGCAAGACAGTATTTATGCTTGATTCATCTTCGCTATTATATAGAAGAACAATTATATTTTCATCTGGAAAGATAACACTAGCCTCATCTACTGATGTGGTGGGAAGGACGTACCCCGTTTGAACGTTGCCGCGCAAGAAAATACTTGCGACAAATATAAGAATGAATAGGAGTGGTAACAATTTTCGAGCTTTAAAACTGAATCTACTTAATCCAGCAACTTTAATTTGCAATGATGGCTTTTTGGTTTTTTCAATTACTTTATCAAATAGTAATATTAATGTTGGCAGTATGAATAATACCGTCAACAGACTAATAAAGACTCCTTTTGCAAGGACAAGACCAATGTCTGAACCTATTGCAAAAGTCATAAATACAAGACATAGCAATCCGACAATTGTTGTCAATGAGCTTCCTGCAATCGAGGGGAATGCGTTGACTAATGCGTTTTTCATCGCTTGTAAGTTGTTACCATCTTTTTGCTTTTCTTGTTTGTATCGATTTAACAAAATAATAGAGTAGTCAATTGATAGACATAATTGCAACAATGCAGCAATTGAAAACGTCGTTGTTGTTATACTGCTAAATATAACATTTGTACCCATGTTGATAATGATTGCTACCCCGATTGTAATCAAAAAAAGTATGGGTTCCACCCAAGAAGATGAGAAAGCAAATAGTATGATTAAGAGAATTAAAAATGCTAAAACAATCAAATATATTGGAACTATAGGTTGATTTTCCGTAAAGATTTGGCCACCCACAATGCCTTCTTCATAACTGTTAACTACGGTATCAAGCACCCCATTTGCTTCATCAGATGTTGACTCATACGGTATATAAAGTGTAAAAAGTATGTAATCAATATTGTTTGAAGATGTTTCATTATACTCAACACTTGATACATTAGGAATTGCAGATAGTTCTAGAATGTTTGACTCTATTTCAGTTTCACTTAAACCGGAAAACACTAATTTCAATGAACTCGAATTTCCAAATTGATTTTCTGTGATACGAATACCTTCAATTGTTGAAGAATCTTTGGGTAAGTATTTAGAAATATCATTTGTCACTACGACATTTCCCATCAAATATAGACTCAAACCAAATACAATTAAAAAAAACGCTAAAAATACATATCTTTGATCTGTGATAAAACCTAAAATCTTCTTCATTTCAATTTTCCTTTGTTAGATGTATTTGCATAAATGCATAATTGTATTATAATATACATGTGTTGGATTAAAAACAATCATATATATAATGGACGGTTGCAAAAACAACAATTCACAAAGAAGTGTTGAATTAGAAACAAAAACACGAAAGTTTGATAAGGAGAAAAATAATGAAAGAGAATCAACGAGTTAGAATAACCAAAATGATGCTTAAAAGTAGTTTAGTAGATTTGATGAAGACAAAAAGTATTTTTAAAATTTCCATCAAAGAAATTTGTGAAAAAGCTGAAATGAATAGATCTACATTCTACAAGTACTACAACACCGAATTTGATCTCTTGAAAGATATAGAAAATGAATATCTTTTAACAATAGAAACATATATTTCACAAATAAATAATGAAAACGTCTTAACAAAGCTTCTTGAATATGTGATTGATAATATAGAAGTATTTAAACTATTTTTGAATGAAATTCCAGAAAATAGTTTTTTTGAAAAGTTAATTGAAATGTGCCTTGAAAATATGGCGTATCAAAAAGTAATCATAAAAGATGAAAGGAAAAATAGTAATGAATACTTGTACAAATTCATCATCTTTGGTTCATTATCCGTTGTAAAAAACTGGATTAGTAAAGAAAATCGCGAATTGCCATCTGAGATGAATGATATCATGATGAATATTCTTGGCAAATTTTTGAGACAGTAAATGATATAAAAAATGTAATTTTCTTTTCTATATTAAGTTTGGTTTCTGTTGATTTGAAGATGTTAAGGTTTTAAATAGTTAATCTAAAAATATTATCATAGAGAATATAGAACAATTGAAAACGTATCAAGTTATTGTTAGAGATGACAATGGAAACGAACTAGATGTTTGGAAGTTATTCAATTGTGTATATGCTTCAGTAGAAGTTAATGGTATTCAAGTTGACAATTCGTTAAATTTATGATGAAATATGTTGCTTCGGAACAATTAAGCATAAAAAAGTCTTGTGTGTGTAAACATAAATAGTGCTAAAAATATGTTACTTCGGGAAAGTCGAGGCACTTTTGTATAGCACTTCGCACCACTCGGCACAGCTTGCCTGAGGAAACATATATAGTAAAATAAAGATATTAGGATTTCTTAAGTTTGAGATCCTTTTTATAAATTATGTGAAATTCACTTTGTGGATTTCTCTGCTTATAATAGTTTTCTTCACCTTGAAATGGACACGAGAATCCGGAAATTCCAATATTCCACTAAATAAAATAAAATCTTGTCAAGAGAAAATTCTAATTTGATGACGATTGTGCTTAATGCTGTAAGCTTCTAGTGCACAAAAAGTAAACTTGGTATAACTGCAGAGTAAAACACGCTATTTTTTAGTAAAAAACATGATAAACTTAGTAATGACTAACCATAATATCGGATTGGTATGGTTTTTGAACAGCGGGTTAGAATCATATGCATAGAAATGTTAAAGGCGAAATTAAGTAATTTCACTCCTTTTTTAACTAAAAAAAATAAACACTGCATGGACACAGAGTAAAACCCCGAAGATTTTTAGTGAAAAACAAGATAAACTCCATATGGACAAGACATTTGTACCTGAAATAGCTTCCAAAAGTTGGAGATATGGTATACTAATTATACCATTCTGATGAAGGAAGTTATTTTTTTTATGAGATTAGCACTAAATCAGAAAAGAATGATGTGTGAAAAGCATATAATAAAAGGGAAATCATTATCCCATGCATCAGAGGTGTATGGAGGATATGATATTGAGAGTTTGACAAAAGAGATAGTAAATGTACAAGTGCATTGTTACTGGAACTGTAAAATTGTATAATGATTTAGCATGCTATTCAAAAAAAAAAAACATAGTGTGATATTGACAATTCGCGATTAATTTGATAATATCTAACAATAGGCATGACACAATATGACGCATAATAGAGTCTGATAAACGACTATATCACATATAAACTGAATAACCTTACAATTTATGTTAGTCAGGTTAATGGCAATCAAATCATATTACCAAACAGCCCAAGCCTAACAAACAAAGACTTGAAACGAATCTTCCATAATAATCATATGGATGATGAAATTTCCACTCAAACAATATACAAGAAAAAACTATTCAGAACAATATACACAACTCTACACGCATCAAGTAAGTGTAACATGAAATGTAAATATTGCTTCATGCAAGACAGACCTGATGTGAATATTACAATCGATGAAGCCAAGCGTTTCATCGATTATATTATATCTGAATTTCCAGATGCAGAGAAGTTTAGGTTTGAATTGATTTTGTTCAACGAAGAATTATTCAATACAGGATATGAGGGTTGTAAAATAAAGGCAAATAGATTCAAAGAAGACAAAGAACTATTTAGCATATTAAAAAATTTAAATGGACAATATACCTTTATGGAACTTAAAAAAATTAAAGATGATTATTATGATTTGTATGAAGAAATTAAAGGATAACTTGTCTGATAAATTTATACTGATTTTTTATATGGGTTTTCTATACACAATTCAGCAAATTTGTTCATAAGCATAAATATATACAGGATTAAAAATGGGCAAAGCACTTTTTAAAAAGCATTATAATGAGATTATTGTACGTATTCTACTCACATAATTGACAAATCTAGGCAAGTATATATAATACGACAAGAATTTTAATATATTATTAAGGAGATAAAAAAATGAAGAAAGCCATATTATTATTGTTCATGATTATCACTGTTTGTATTTCGTCACCGAAAATATCTGCTAAAGAAGATAATTTATTAGAAAAATACTCGAGTATTGCAACAGATAAGTTAATGCAAATGGGTTTTGACAAAAGCATTGAATCAGTTAAGCATCTTAATGGAGGCCAGAGAAATTCATATCTATTATTTGAACTTGATGGTTTTGGATACATGATCTACTATCAAAAAGAAGAGATTTTTATTGAAATTACAACCTCTGTTATATCTCCTTACAAAGATTTAGATGGAGATTTATATTATTTTGGAATAGGGCAATATCATATTAATCAAGATCTTTTTGTATATCAAGTTGAAAATGAAATCGATATGAAAAATACCATTGAATCAAACATTAAGAAATCAAAAGAAATGGAAGCCTATCTAACAAATTCTGAAATTTACAGTGCTATGTCCACAACCACAACCGACACTGAAATATCTAATAGTTGGTATTTCGAGCAAATACAAGAAAATATGCCGATAAACTATTATGGAGAATGCGGATATGTTGCCCTGGCTGTATATTTAGGATATTTTGATCAGTTATTCAATGACGACATTGTTGAGGATACGTATGAAAATGATTTAGATCCGAATGAACCGACCGGAACCAATCAGGATTTTCATGATTACTTGATTATCTTGGACGGAAAAGATCCAACAGATGAGGATGAAAATTTCAGTACAAATGCATATGGAATCAAAAATCTTACCTGGGATTATATAGACGATAATTCAGACATTGATGAAGATGATTTTAGTATTAGCTGGTCATATCTACCGTTTAATTCAACAATCAGGAATGCTATTAATAATGACACACCAAGTATTATTTTTTTCGGAGGAAAGATTCCTGAGCTATTTGGGACAACAAAAATTTTTCACGCAGCAATTGCATATGGATATAATGATGATATGTTTATCGTAAATCTAGGCTATCAGGGCGATAATGAATACTCTCGCTATTATTTAAGTCAATATACTATTGGGTCATATATGAAAATGACTTATGATCCATCATCGTGCTAACTAGAGTAGGAGATGAGGATAATGAATTTCTGGATACTATTATTCCTATTATTAGTTTTGATGTTTTTTCTATTTTTAAGAATCAAGAATAGAATAGCAAAAAATAAATCTATGGAATCAAAACCGAGAACACTTATTTACAAATATTCTATGATTATATTAATAAGTCTGACTGGTTTATTTGGAGCTTTGACAATCAATGATTGGATTCATGATGATATCCCGGTCACATTTAGTGATGATTTGATTGGAGCGTGGAACTACAATATTTACAGCGATGAATATGGCGAGTTCATAAATGTATTGGAATATCCTGTATATCATTTTCAATTTACAGGCAGTTATGTTATTTTCAAAGTGACAAATGATAGCAAATTTAGGACATATATAATGTCACAAGAATCCTACTTGGATGAATACACCTTTAATGATATCACCCTTTATGCTCTTAAAATTGATGATGCAATATACTTTTTAAACAAATCAAATGGTTCGAAAAGTTATACATTATTCCCGGCATATGTGAGGGTCGGAAACGAAAAGAATATACCTGTAGCCCCAAGCGAGTATTTTAGTTTGGGGACATATGCAAGTTTTACTTCGGGGAGTTTTGATTCATACACAGTCTTGTCATGGGACGAGATAGAAGAATATTATGCTACATTCTACTCGGATTATGTAACCGTTGATCATGAAAATAAAGAGATCATCTTCTCGACCGTGGGTAGCTATGATTGCCTTATTACTTATGATGATTCGTCCATTCACATCGAATTGATTATGTAACATGGTATGCTGACAAAAAAACACACTCAAAAGTGGACTAATGCTGTCTTTAAAGAAGTGATTCTTCGTTAGGAGAATCCTTTTTTATTTAATAGGAAATTGTATTTTAAAAACAGATAAGAGTCAAAAGCAAAAAAGCCTACAGGAAGTAGGCTTAAGAAGATGAAGTTAAGAAATTACTTTATGTGTTTTTTCTTATTATAAACATCCAAAGGAACAAC
>JAHIRM010000011.1 GCA_018818595.1 Bacillota bacterium | reverse complement strand
GAAGACGATGACTATGTTGGATTAGTTCAACAGTGGAATCAAAAAGAAAATGGTGAAGTTCCAGAGTATGAATTTGAAGAAGTTTACAGTGGCGGATTTAGAGCTTATGTAACTTTAAAGACAAAAAGAGGATCGCTACGTTATCATGCTGAAGGAAGTAATAAAGCTGAAGCAAGAGCCAATGTAGCAGAACTCGCTTATAACGACCTAGATGAACATAACGAACTATTTACAATTTTGGATGAACTTCCAGAAGAATTAACACTAGAAAACTCAATCAACACCCTTCAAGAATTAGCTCAAAAAGGATATGTTTCATTACCGGAATATTATCTGCCAGAAGATCAAGTTTATGATAGTAATGATGAACCAAGATGGTCATGTAGATGTACCATTAGAAGTCATGTAATAGAAGAGACCGCCTATGCAACTTCTAAAAAAGTAGCAAAGAAATATGCAGCATACCTTTGTATCTGTAATATTTGTGGATTAAAAGACCAATATGAGAATGATGAAAACTAAACAAAGTTAACATCAAAATCAAATAATGTTAGATTTTTAGTGCCTAATTATGCTAAAATGTTATGTATAGATGATCTTATTTCTTAAGTATCAATCGGTTCATATTTGTTGGATAGTTAGGCACTTTTTATTGTATAGAATTTAGAGGGGGATAAAATATGTTGAATATTGGGTTGATAGTATTGCTCTCGATAGACTTTTTGCTTCTATTCATTGGCAGAATTATATTCTATTTACATACTTTCAAAGTATTTAATTTTAGAGATTTCATTAAAAAAATACAAGATGCAATTCCTTCTAAAAACAAGAATGAAGATTTAGTAGACAATTTGAATGAAGAAATCGATGATATTGAAAAAAAGAAAAGAACCTTATTTTATAGTTTTTTACTTATAATTAAGCATTCTGTTCTATTTGTACTTAGATGGATTGGTAAATTCACTATAATAGGTTTTGTAATAGCAATAATTATATTGTGTATAGGCATTCCAACCGCAAGCATATGGGGAACAATTCTTATTGCAATTCACTTTGGTGTATTATATGCCATATTATTCTTATTTGTTATGAAGTTTATAAATTTTCTTTTAGGGTTATGGTTGTTTCATTTAGCCAAAGTTGATAAAAAAAGGACTCAAAGAGTTTTGATTATGGATGCAATCCAATTTACCATGTTAAGTCTTTTAGTCTTTCTAGCTGCATTTGGTTATCCAGTGGATATGAGTAGCATGATTGTTATACCATTTGAGTGGAATATAGTTCTCAACAACTTGCTTTCAATCGTTATTCCAATGTTATTCTATGCTCTGATTATTACTAATATATTTGCTTTATTTATTAGGTTCAAGAATATATTTACAAAGGACATTAACAAGCATAGAATTATTCGATTACACCAATTGCTATTCATCTTTATCACATCTTGTTTCTTTGGAATTTTGTATCTCACAGATATTGACTTCAGTTTTATGAATGAACTGGAAAGAACGATGTATTTGCAGACTCTTGAAGTTGTTAAATGGATTGTAACATCAGCATTTATACCTTTATTTCTTTATACTTTAAATAACTTCAAAAAAACGAAAACAGTGATTCAAAGACCTAGAAGAAGAACAAGTAGTCGCATGTAGTGATTCAAGTAAAAGTAAGAGGTGAAAAAATGAAAATATTGATATGTGGAGCGGGATATGTTGGACTTTCCAATGCTCTTTTAATGAGCACAAAACATCAAGTGTTTCTATTTGATATAAATGAAAAGAAAAGAGAGTCCATTAGAAAATTAGATTTTACTTGCTTAAACGAACTAAATTTGGGTAGATTCCCAATTATTTATAATAACATTCAGCTAGTTGACACAATATCTCGGTACAAATTTGATTTTGTTATAATTGCATTACCAACAGATTTGGGGGATGATGGAAAACTATCGATTGATGTCATTCTTGATTGTCTAAAGGAACTGAATAAGGAGACTATCCTAATTGTAAAATCAACTCTACCATTAGGTGCATCGAAGCTAATAATTGATAAATTTGGTGATTTTATCTACATACCAGAATTCCAGCGTGAAGGGACAGCTGTTTATGATTCCTTTTATCCTTCAAGAATAGTTATAAGCGGAGATTTGCAGCAAGTAAATGAAGTTAAAAATCTTTATTCTGAATGTATCCTGAATCAACCAGAAATAATATTGACAAATCATATAGAAGCGGAGTGTATTAAGCTCTTTTCGAATACATATTTAGCGATGAGAGTGGCATTTTTTAATGAGCTTGATACTTATATGATGCAAAATCAAATCAATGTTGAAACGGTGATTCATGGCATGGGACTGGATGAGAGAATTGGTTTACATTATAATAATCCTTCCTTTGGGTTTGGCGGTTACTGCCTACCAAAAGATACAGAGGAGGTTAAAAATAGCATTGATTCCATACTGATAGAGAATATTAACAAATCTAATATAAATAGAACATTTGAAATAGCTCAATTCTTGTCTGGAAAAGGGTATAGAAAGATTGGAATATATAAATTGGCTTCAAAATCTAGAGTTTCAAGTAACAGGAATTCTGCAACGATTTTATTGATAGAAGAATTGAAAAAGACTAATGTAGAATTGTTTGTTTATGATCAAAACGAAGTAAATATTGCTGGTTGTACAAGTGTCAACGATTTAGAAGAACTTTTTAGGCTTTCGGATATAGTGATAGCAAACAGAGTAGAAAAGGAATTGGAAAAATATAAAGACAAAGTGTTTTCCAG
>JAHIRM010000010.1 GCA_018818595.1 Bacillota bacterium | reverse complement strand
TTCCTTCTTCCTGAATTCCAGCTTTTAGCCATTTTCGGATTAGGTAGATCAGAGATTTCTCATGGATACGGTGTTTTACCTTATCCATGAGTTCTACATGAGGAATCGTGTCAAAGTAACCTTTTAAATCTACATCCACAACCCACTTTTGGCGATTACTTTTGTAATGTACAACTTTCAGCGCTTGATGCGCTGATCGTTTGGGTCGAAAACCAAAGGAACTCTCTTGGAAGTCAGCTTCAAAGAGGGGTTCAATCACAATCTTTACTGCCATTTGAGCTACGCGGTCTTTAACCGTCGGGATGCCAAGTGGCCGCTTTTCCCCATTTGGTTTTGGTATATAAGCCCTCCGTATGGTTGACGGATCGTAATTATGTCCCTTTAATTCATTATGCAATTCCTCAAGGAACTTTTCCACTCCTTCATTACGTATCTGCTCAATACTCTGGTTATCGACACCACAGCTTCCACCGTTTCTACTAACCAAAGACCAAGCCAATGCCAACACGTCCTTTCTGTAAATCTTGTCATACAGTGTATGGAATTTACCTATGAACCCAAAATTGGGTTGGATTTTTACTCATCCATTTATTTTGGACATTTTTTCAATGAAAGAGTTATCATCCAGTAATTCTAAAATTTTGCTGGGAATATCTTCGTAACAACTTTTAAGTTCCTCCATTCTCTTTTTCACTAATTTCGGATCAACTTCTGCGAACACTTCGTGTAATTCTTTTTTTTCACCCAAAATTAATTTTACATATTCTACATTCTTAAGATTTCTCACCAAAGGCATGTCGTCCACCATTGCTTTTATAGTTTTTCCTATATTATCAGATCCACTTTTTCTTTTATATGCTCGGGTAATTTCTCTAAATGCTCTTTCTGAAATATTATTTGTTCTTTGCGGCTGGATGACCCTTGAGCCATTTTTAGTATTAACCGTAAACGGGTCAGAAAATAACTTACTCCAGTATTTGTTCAACTGTTTTATAAAGGAAGAGCCGTTTTTGCTGTTTAGAAATACTGAATTTGTTTCCAGTTTTTTTTTGAATTTGGTCACAGACTTTTTTATTGTATTGATATTGGTATCATCACAATCATCATTCAGACCTTTACCTCCACCTTTTGGAGCAATCCGCATTGCTTTTCTTAATGATTCAAATATATTTATTTCGCCTTTAATGTTTTTCATAGCATTGCCAAGTTCTTTATCCGCCACAATCTTGTCAAGAATTTTGAAAGTTTTATAATAGTATTTTATAATATCAGGTGCCATTCCATCATTGTTTGTTTGAACGTTCGAGATCAACTTATGGGCTTTTGTAATGCGATTCGCGAGATCTACTTTAGGACGATCAAATGGAAATCCATATCCATTGCTACTATTTTCCCAATCAAGTATCCACAATACAAGAGTGTATAAGAACATAGTTCGCATTGAATTATCGACCACCTTGTTCTGCTTATTATTTGTTAAAAGAGAATAGAATGAATCTACAGCATTTAAGTTGTTGCTATTGATTGTCTTTAATGATTTTACGATATCACGAAGTTTTGTTAGAAAAGCAAAATGCCGTAAACGTTTTCTGATTAAGTCATAATTATCTTCTAAAAAATCTTTGCCTATATCCCGAAGAAAATGAAAATGGCAAATAAGAATTATTTTTTCTGGAAAGATTTTTTTAACAGCCTTCATTAATCCTACACCCATATCCTGAACGATTCTAAGTGGAATTCCGAAATTATTTTTGATTTTTTCCAAGAATGGAACTATTTCATCGCTATTTTCCGTTGTTATTTTAGAATTACCTAAAACAAAGTCAGTCAGAGAATCAATTCCACTAATCACTCTGTTGTTTCCTGCATCGCCAAGAGCATCTAGATGTAGGATATACCCACCATTTGAATCCATTATCTCTACAATTTTATTTGTTTTTTGCTCGTGGATTATGGAAAGATATATGAAAAATTTTTTTGCTAATTCTTCTACTTCACTTTTGCTGATTTTTATATTATTTTTCTGTAGTTCACAACAGACTTCCTTTGCTTGTTTGTGCTGAAGATGTATCAATTCTCCTACTCGAACAATTACATCATATCCATAGTTGCATCCTGGAGCAACAATGCTTAATAGTTCCTTTGATATCTGCTGTATGCTTCCATTTTCCATAACCTGGTATTTTGCCCAGAACTTTCCAATATGTAACGTCTGGACTAATTTCCGATCTGTTTTTTTGACTTTGAATTGCTTTGTACACCAATCTTCTTTACGAGCATCAAAGACTATTTCAGGCATTTCATCAAATAAGTCATTTGGATCAATAAAAGATCCGACTTTGACCATTAATTCTTTTAAAATTTTTACTACTGTAAATCGAGACTTTTCGATAATTCCATACTTGGAAAAAAGATCATTTATGTTACTAAGGGTTACATTGACGCCGTTTGTTTTCAAGAGCACAAAAAGCTCTTGTGAGGAAAGATCTGGATATTGCAAATGCTTTTTTAGTATGGATATGGCAGTTGTATCTACGATTGAACTTTCTTCTAGTTTTAAACGATTCATTTTTTGTTTCAAAAACAAATTACTGTCTGAAAAATATATA
>JAHIRM010000009.1 GCA_018818595.1 Bacillota bacterium | reverse complement strand
TTTTTATTTATCTTATTTTTCAAGCGCTAAAATAAAATATTCATTGCTTGAGCGATTAAAAGTTGAAAAAAAAGAAAGTATAAAGATTTTAATTGTGAATGCCTTAAAAAACAATATCGATCAATTGGTTTTGCAAGGTATCATAGATAGTCTTATTAATTGTAGAAGATTTTATCAATCACGTGTTATAGGTATATTACAAACATATTTACAAAGCAGTGAAGCGTACTTACATTCCATTTCAAGAAGAAATGAAATTGAAATTAAAGAAGTGTTTGTTGATTTAGCAAACGTTTATTATAAATCCGAATTCAAGCTTATTTTACTCGAAGAATTATCTTCTCTTGAATCGCACTTTAATGGTTCAAAAGATACCGCTTATCAAAATTTAAAACAGCCCAGAATTTTAAGACTATATTATCGAATTTTAATCGCATTATCAAATGTATATGGATACGATTTATCAAATGAAATTTATCTTCAAAATTCTGATAAACAAGTTCTAAGAATTGCAACTAATTCTTTGGGTAAATTAAAAACTTTATCATCACTGAAAAAAATTATTTCATATGCTGATGGAACCGAAAATGATGACATTAGAGCAGAATCCATCACAGAAATGATCGATAGCAAACAAGAACTATTGCTCGAATTGATTGAATTCATCCCTTTAATTACAAATGAGTATCAATCTGCGCTTATTGCACAAGTCATTTCTCATAAGATTGAATATTTAATTCTTAAAATGATTATAAAAGAGCCCGTTCGTCTTCAAGAAATGCTTGAAATCACAATCAAGTATGGTTACCGTGAAGAACTTATCGATTTTTTAAATGAAAATAATGACAAAGGAATCGAAAATTTTATTCTTAAAATATTAAAAGTTTATGCCAATGAAGATGAGTCTCTATTTAACGAACTAAATGAATATTTAAACAAAGATCTTTTTCAAAAAATGGGATTTGTTCCTTTTAAAATTAAAGTACCAAAAAAAGAAGCAAGTACTCCAGAAATTCGGAAGACAAAATGGTTACTTGGTATTTTATTTTTTTCAATCATATTACTGCCCTTATTGTTTTCTATTCTTCATTTGTTTCAATTTTCAAACATGTCTTTTTTGGATTTATTATCTCAATACATTACCTCGATTAACCAATGGTTCATTGTATACTACCTTACTGTTAATTTTGTCTATTTAATCTTGGCTTTCCTTTCGTTTTTTGAAAATAGAAATCAATTGAATCTGTGGAACATAAAAGGCAAGAATTTATTGTTTGAAAAAGGAATGTTATCATCAATTTCCATTATTGCTCCAGCGTTTAATGAAGAATTATCCATTGTGGAAAGTATCCAGTCATTGTTAAATCTAAATTACCCGAATTTTGAAGTTATTGTTGTCAATGATGGCTCAAAAGATTCAACGCTTCAACAAATGATAACTCATTTTAGTTTAGAAAGAAAAAATATTCCTGTGATTCAAAATGTTAAAACAAAAAACGTTAAAGCTGTATACAAAAACCGTTATTTTCCTAATTTAACTGTCGTAGATAAATTAAATGGTGGAAAAGCAGATGCCCTAAATTGTGGCATAAACTTTTCGAAAAATGACTATGTTTGTGGAATCGATGCCGATTCCATTTTAGAGCCAAATTCTTTGTTAAAATTAATGTCTTCTATGTTAGATCATGAAACAATTACTCTTGCACTTGGAGGAAGTATTGTCCCTGTAAATGGCTCTTCAGTTGATCATGGTAAAATTGAAACGATTTCACTGCCAAAATCAAATTTAGCAAAATTTCAAACCATTGAATATTTAAGAGCTTTTAATATAGGTAGGCTAGGTTTTGCAAAACTGAACTCCTTATTAATCGTATCAGGAGCATTTGGACTTTTTGAAAAAAGAATTCTTATTGAGTCTGGTGGGTATTTAACCGTTGATTCTTTGAAAAAGGATACCGTAGGTGAAGATATGGAGCTTGTGGTAAGAATTACTAGGAATGCGTACGAACAAAATCTTCAATTTCGAATCGATTATATCGCAAATGCTAAGTGTTATACAGAAGTTCCTGAGGAAAGAAAATCCTTTTTCCGCCAAAGAAATAGGTGGCAAAGAGGTTTGATTGATATTTTGTCTTATCACAGAAAAATGATTTTAAATCACAAGTACAAACAACCTGGCATCATTGGAATGTTTTATTTCTTTTTGTTTGAGATGATTGGTCCTCTTTTTGAGATTCAAGCTTATATTGCGATTATCATCGGCTTTATCTTTGGCATTTTAAATATAGAAGTTTTATTCTTGCTTTTATTGGTTACTGTTGGAATGGGAATTGTTTTGTCTTTGCTTGCACTTTATATTAACGAAAGAGACTCCATTTACTTAAGCAATCGAGATACATTTAAATTAATATTCTACGCTATTTTAGAAAATTTTGGATGGCGACAATTAATCAGTATCTATCGAGTAAAAGGGTTTTTATCTTCTCTTAGAGAAACAAATGCTTGGGGTCAAATGAATCGAGTTGGTTTCAAAAAATAATCAAGTACAATCGCAAAAATTGGCGATTGTATTTTTTTCTTAAATGGCAAATTTTTCTTTACATTTTGGTATGAACGTATTATAATATTACATGCGTTAAGACTCGGTAGCTCAGCTGGACAGAGCAACGGCCTTCTAAGCCGTCGGTCAGGCGTTCGAATCGCCTCCGAGTCGCCATATTTTAAAAACGAAGTCAGAATATTTCTGACTTTTTTATTTTTTGATCTATTTTAGTAATTGGATTTAAAATAAACTTTTGTTTTTTCGTAAAAATAAGATATAATAATAATGCGTGACCCGGTAGCTCAGCAGGACAGAGCAGCGGCTTCCTAAGCCGTCGGTCGGGGGTTCGAATCCCTTCCGGGTCGCCAAAATAAAATAAATTTGATAGCTGGCCCGATAGCTCAGCTGGATAGAGCAACGGCTTCCGGAGCCGTCGGTCGTGGGTTCGAATCCCTTTCGGGTCGCCAATGTTTTTTAAACCATTCAACTTGAATGGTTTGTTTTTTTTATTTTTTGAAAGCAAAAAAAGTATAAAATGGTATAATTAATTTATTGAATAAATTCAATTATTTTATATTGGAGGCACTATGAATTTTAACTATTTAATTCAAGCTTTAACTTTAGAGGAAAAATGCGCAATGTTAGTTGGGCTTGACTCATGGCATACTTACCCTGTAAATAGACTTTCTATTCCATCTATCACTATGGCAGATGGTCCTCACGGTCTAAGAAAACAATATGTTTCAACTAATTCTATTTCAGCAGATGAAAGCATCCCTTCGGTCTGTTTTCCTCCCGCAGTTACCGTTGCGTCTTCTTTTGACCCTCGACTGACTTTTGAAATGGGAGAAGCAATCGCATCGGAATGTCTTTCTCAAGATGTTCAAGTGTTACTTGGACCTGGAATTAATATAAAAAGAAATCCACTTTGTGGCAGAAATTTTGAATATTATTCTGAAGATCCCTATTTAACGAGCGAAATGGCAAAAGGATTTATAAAAGGAGTCCAATCAAAGAACGTAAGTGCCTGTGTGAAACATTATGCTCTGAATTCTCAAGAAAGTTATCGAATGGTCTCATCTTCCGTAGCGGACGAACGAACCATTTTCGAAATCTATTTAAAAGCTTTTCAAGATGTTTTAGAAGTTTCACCAGATTTGGTTATGTGTTCTTATAATAAAATTGATGGAGTATATGCATCAGAAAACACTTTATTTTTAGATACAATTTTACGTAAAAAATTTGGATTTAAAAATGTGATTGTATCGGATTGGACCGCAGTTAGTAACCGAACTAATGCCTTAAAGGCAACTCTTGATTTGGAGATGCCTGGCTATATTTATAGTGTACATCAATTAGTAAATGATTATAAAAAAGGAAAAATTTCTATGCAAGAAATTGATGCCTCCGTTGAAAGAATTCTTCGATTAATTGAAACAAAAAAGAAGAATGTAATTTTAGAAGTTTCCTTGGAAGCTTCCCATCAAAAAGCTCGTAAAATCGCAAGAGAATCGATGGTTTTATTAAAGAACACTGATGAGTTATTACCACTATCTAAAAAGGATTCGATTGCGCTTATTGGTCGCTTAGCCAAAGATGTTCGCTATCAAGGAGGAGGATCAAGTCACATCAATCCTTATAAAGTAGAATCTTTAGTTGAAGTCATACCAAATGAAATTGATTTTGGCTATTGTAGTGGATATACACTTGAGGGAGATGGCTATGATACTTCATTAATTGAAGAAGCAATCAAATTGGCTTCGTCAAAAAACAAAGTAGTTTTGGTTGTTGGTTTAACCGATGTTTATGAGTCAGAAGGATACGATCGCAAACATTTGTCTCTTCCAAAAGGACATCTTGAATTAATCAATGCTTTAGCAGAAGTAAATCAAAATATTATTGTTGTTTTGCAAATTGGTTCTCCCATTGAGATGCCTTGGATTTCAAAAGTTAAAACCGTTCTAAATGCTTATTTAGGAGGAGAAGCTTGTGCTCTTGCGATAAGTGATCTTCTATTTGGAAAAGAAAACCCTTCTGGCAGACTTGCTGAAACGTTCCCTTTAAGCTTAAAAGATGTCCCTTCTATGGCGCATTTCGCAAAAGGGAACCATCAAGTTTTTTATAAAGAAGGAATTTATGTTGGGTACCGTTTTTATCAATCGATACACAAAGATGTACTATTTCCATTTGGATATGGATTAAGTTATTCGAAGTTTGAGTACTTTAATCTTGTGGTGAGTTCAAAAAACATCACTTTACCGAAAAAATTGAAAGTATCGGTTACGATTAAAAATACAGGTAAGTATAGTGGTAAAGAAGTCATTCAACTTTATATTGAAAATCCTCAAACAGGAATATTTAGGCCAAGAAGAGAACTTCGTCAATTTAAAAAAATCGAATTAGATGTTTCTCAGGAAAAAACGGTTGAATTTGTTTTAACTGAAAATGATTTTAATTATTATGATGTTAATTCTTCAACATTTGTTGTATCTTCAGGAGAGTATAAAGTTCAAATCCGAAAGAATGCAAGAGATGAGTTATTAGAAGAGAGTGTTGAAGTAAAATCAAATTCACTTATATTGCCGATTACTTCATTCGAAGAAACAAAAAGTTATTACATTAATAATGGGTTAACCCTTGAAGACTCCGATTTCGAAAAATTACTTGGAAGAAAAATGGAGCAAGAAACATTGATTCATAAAAGACCGTTTTGCCTTGATAATAATTTAGAGGATATCTCTTCAACATTGTTGGGAAAACTTCTTAAAAAAATTATTGTGAAAGCCAGTCGGAAAGAAGTGGACTCTAAACCTCAAGAGTACCAACAAATGGTCGATAAATCGGTAACTGAGACACCTTTGAGAAGTATTGTAGTATTTAGTGGTGGTTTAGTAAAAATGCACACCATGCAAGGATTTATCGATTTATGCAACCTAAGATTTTTTAAAGCATTCAAATCTTTTGTGAAAAGAGACTAATTATGAAAAAAACTTGGTTTAGAGAAGGTTCAGTTTATCAAATTTATCCTAGAAGTTTTCAAGATTCCAATTCTGATGGAATAGGGGATTTGTTAGGGATCATATCTAGAATTCCTTATTTACAAGAACTTGGAATTGATATTGTTTGGTTATCTCCTGTATACGAATCTCCAAACGATGATAATGGTTATGACATTTCCAACTATTTTGATATATTAAAAGAATTTGGCACCCTAGATCAAATGAAACAACTCATTCAAAAATTACATGAAGCAAACATAAAACTTGTGATGGATTTGGTCGTAAATCATACTTCGGATGAACATCCTTGGTTTCAAAAATCTGTTTTAAAAGAAAAAGGATTCGAAGATTTCTATTATTGGAAAAAAGAAAAAGGAAATTGGACTTCTTTCTTTGGAGGAGATGCTTGGACGTATCACCCTGTAAGAAAAGAATACTATTTACATTTGTTCTCAAAAAAGCAACCTGATTTGAATTGGAATAACCCTCAAGTTAGGCAAGAAGTAAAAAATATTTGTACTTTTTGGTTGGATTTAGGCGTAGACGGCTTTCGATGTGATGTTATAAATATCATCGCAAAAGCAGACAATCTTCCTAACGGAAAATGTTCTCTTGCTTTAGTAGGAAGAGAACATTATTTGGACAATCCAAAAATTCACGCTTATCTTCAAGAATTAAAAGAAGATGTTTTTTCTAAATATGATTGTTTTACTGTTGGAGAAACTGTTTTAATAAACCCTTCCTCTGCGCTTAGTTATATCGAAGAAAGTAAAAGAGAATTAGATATGGTTTTCCAATTCGAACATATGGGCGCAGATAACTACTTTGTAAAGTGGTTCATGAAAAAATTTAAACCTCAAAATCTAAAGAAATCTTTATCAAAGTGGCAACATGGTCTTCTAGGAAAAGGATGGAATTCTTTGTATCTTGAAAATCATGATCAACCTAGAAGTATCTCGAGATTTGGAGATATGGCCTTTTATGATAAATCAGCCAAATTACTTGCGACAATGCTTTATTTTCAACAAGGTACGCCTTTCATTTACCAAGGTCAAGAGATAGGAATGACCAACGTCAGTTTTGAAGATTTAAAGGACTATCAAGATATTGAAACCAAAAACATTTATAAAACGGGAAGAAAGTGGCATTTATCTCATAAACGAATGATGAAGAAGATTAAAATGATGTCAAGAGACAATGCAAGAACGCCTATGCAATGGAATCACTTGAAAAATGCAGGATTTTCTGATTGTACTCCATGGATAAAGGTGAATCCAAATTATCAAGAAATAAATGTTTTATCGAATGAAAATAATCCTGATTCGATTTTAAATTATTATAAAATGATTTTATCACTTCGAAAAAAACACGAAATTATTGTGTGTGGAGATTATGAAGACATTGAATTTTATAATAGACAAATATATGCCTATAAAAGAAATTATCTAAAACAAGAATTAATCGTAATCTGTAATTTCTCAAAGAAACCTTTAAACGTAAAACAACTTATAACTTTAACAAATGATGAATGTATCTTACATAATTATCCATTAGATTCCAAAGATGCGATGTTTAGGCCTTATGAAGCTAGAGTGTATTTGAAAAGTAAAGAATAACTCTTTTGTAAATAAAATAAAAATGAGCTTAATTTAAGCTCATTTTGTTTGTTTTAAAAACGATTTTTTAATGTCAAAAAAATCTGGTAGAATCTCTTTTAATCTAGCATCAATTCCTGCTTTGTCATCTTTATATCCTAAAGCATGCTTTGCATTTTCAACCGAATACAATTCTTTAAAGGGAGATTTTGAAGTGGCATATAGTTTTTTTGCCATATCAAAAGGTATCAATTCGTCTTGTGTCCCGTGGATGAAAAAAATGGGGATTTTACTTTTTCTAACTTCATGAATTGGTTTAATTTGTCCTAGAAAAAAATGATGAAAATAATAAGTAATGAGACTAACTCCAGGTAAAAATAACAGTCCTATTTTTGGCTTAAAACTTTTAATAAACACTTCATTCATGCTTGGAAACCCAGAATCTGCGACAATAAACTTGACGTTTTCAGGTAATTGTAACGTGGAAGCTAACATAACAGTTGAAGCTCCCATCGAAACGCCATCTAGTAAAATGCTATCCGTTGAGCCATACGTTCTTAACACAAAATTAATCCAACGTTTCAAATCATATTTTTCGTAATGGCCAAAACTTGTAAATATTCCTTCGCTAAGTCCATGACCTCTTAAATCCGGTAAAAGAACTTTAAATCCTAAGTCACTATACGTTTTTGCGACAAGTACCATATCCGTTGAAACAGAATGATATCCATGTAAGATAATAGCTGTATTTAAAGATTTCTCATCAATGCTTGGTATATAGACACCTTTTAAAATTGTATTATCATAAGCCTTTATTTTTACAGTTTCTTTTGGAACTTTTTCGTACCACTTCCAAGAAGGATTAAAAAAAGGATCTTCTTGATTGACTACACTATATTGTCTATTTCCTTTCATCAAAAAGATTTTTTTATAGATGAAATAGGATATGGTTAAATAAATAATAAGAATTGTTAATGCTACTATTAAATAGATGTATTTTGGATCCATGTAATCACCTTCCTAATAATATTTTAACATATTTTTTGAAACCTGAAGAATATATTTTAGTATAATCAAACATTTCGAGAAATATGTTGAAGGGTATATATTTATTTCAAAATAAGGTATAATAATTTTAGAAGGTGATAATATGATTAAATTTGGTGTCATGGGTGCTGGCAGAATTTCTGCTTCCTTTTCAAGTGCAGTAAATGGTATTAATGAACATTTATATGCCATTGCCTCTAGAAACTTGTTAAAAGCAGAAACCTTTAAAAACAAATATCATTATCAAGTTGCCTATGGAAGTTATGAGGAAATGTTAGACGATCCTTTAGTGGACTGTGTCTATATTGCGACCCCTCATTCTTTTCACTTTGATCAAATGAAATTATGTTTAGAAAAAGGAAAACATATACTTTGTGAAAAAAGTTTTACTTTAAATCATAAACAAGCCATCATTATCTATGAACTTGCTAGAAGGAAACATCTTTTTGTAATGGAAGCGATGTGGACAAGATTCTTACCTACTCTTCTAGAAGTAAAAAAATTAATCGATCAAGACGAAATTGGAGAAATCATTCAAATTGATGCAACTTTTGGTTTTAAAGCGGAAATGGATTTACAAAATCGATTGTTTAATTTAAATCTTGGTGGGGGTGCTTTACTAGACGTAGGTCTTTATACATTAACACTTGCAAATCTGTTTTTAGGTGTTCCTGATAATATTGAGAGCACAGTAGTTATGAGCAAAGAAGGAATCGATTTATCAGAAACAATTACTTATTTTTATCCTCATGCACAAGCTGTTTTGATGGCTTCTTTGGTAGAAGATTTAGGAACAGATGCATATATTTATGGTACCAAAGGGTATTTTCATATTCCTTCGTTTCATTCAGCTAATCTTGCAATTCTTTACAACAATAATCATAAAGCATTGCGAGAAATAGAACACAAGCATATTGTGAATGGTTTAGAATATGAGATTTTTGAAACTATAAAATGTATAAAGAAAAAAAGCATTGAAAGTCCGCTTATGACTCATGAAAATTCCATTGAAATTTTAAGACAAATGGATCATTTACGAAAAAAATGGAATTTAGTTTATCCGCAAGAATTAGGGTAAATATTAGTTGACTTATTGAATGGTATACTGTATAATTACTTCCGTATGTAAAACGCATACCGCACAGGAATGGTCTTAAAACGAATTCGTTACCATGATGGCGAGTCTTAATCTTATGAGGAGGTGCAAACAAAATATGTATGCAGTAATTGAAACTGGTGGAAAACAACTAAAAGTTGAAGTCGGGCAAGAAATTTACATTGAGAAATTAGAAGTGGAAGTTGAATCAACTTATACGTTCGACAAAGTATTAATGGTAGGTGGCGAAAAAACTAAAATAGGCAAACCTTATGTTAAAGGTGCAAGTGTCGTTGCCACAGTAAACAAACATGGTAAAGGTGCTAAAATAATCGTTTTTAAATACGAGCCTAAAAAGCATTATCACCGTAAAAATGGCCATCGTCAACCATATACTAAGTTAACGATAACCGAAATTCAACTGTAATTTTATTTTTTGAAAAATCTAATTTGGAGGTGTAACAAGTGATACTAAATCTTAATATACTTGAATGTATGGCTTCAAAAAAAGGGGTAGGGTCGACTAAAAATGGTCGTGACTCAGTAGGACGCCGCTTAGGAGCTAAATTATCTGATGGTCAATATTGTACTGCCGGATCGATCATTTATCGTCAACGAGGAACTAAAATTCATCCTGGAGAAAATGTTGGTTTAGGAAAAGATGACACTTTATTTGCATTAATCGATGGTATTGTAAAATACGAAAGATTAGGTAGAGATAGAAAACAAGCATCTGTGTACCCGCAAGCATAAAACAGGATAAAACCTGTTTTTTTCTTTTTTAAAGGAGGATATTACGTGATTACAACTTTAATTCTTAAAATAATGCGTTTACCTAAATGGTTGACTAAAATGAAAGTAAAATATCCGATTTTATATTTTGACTTTTGGCTCTTTATAGGGCTTATTGTATTTTCAATCTTACATTTTTTTTCTTTTCGTAATGATATTGTTTATGGATCTATTATGATTGTTTTTCCTTTTATTTCGATGGTATTTGGTTCTATTTATAATTTTAAATTACCGAAAATAAAACCAAAATTAAATCCTGATATTTTTCTATTACAAGGATTTCCAGTTCTTATCAGTCAAATCATAATGCCTTTAAATATCTTAATGATGATCTATTCAAAAGGGGTATTTAATCAATCGGCTTATGATGAATTCTATTTTTTAATTCTTATCTTTTTCATTGAAACAATATTTTTTGTTTTACTTCGTTTTTTGTCAGGAAAATTAAAGCCATACTTTGCCATTCTTTTGTACATCTTAACCGAGATTTTTGCAATCATCATGTATATCTTAGCCTTAACGATTGTTTAATTTCGAAAAGCATTGAATTTTTATTTCAATGCTTTTTTTTATTGTTTTTTTTTGTTAAGTAAGATATAATTAAACTGTGAAACTGGTTACATAAAGAGAGGTTCCTAATGAATAAAGATTATCTATATTTTGATAAAACATTTGAAATTAATTCATATGATCGAAAAAAAACCTTCGCAAGTTTTCTTCCTGGACTTGCGGGGAAAAAAGGAATTCCTTTGTGGGCCTTTTATGTAAACCGGGGTCAAGGAGTTTCTTCTTTTGGTATACGAGATAAAAATGGTGCTATTTTAGAGTTTTACCCTGCAAATCTAGCATATATGTATGTTTCAAAAATCGGATTTAGAACTTTTATTAAAGTCAATGGTGTTGTCCATGAATTTTTTGATAACTCAGATCAAACACAAACTCGTAAAATGCATATTACACAAAGTTCTTTAAAAATCATAGAAGAAAACCATACATTAGGCCTTAGTATTAGCGTAACGTATTTTGGCTTACCAAACGAGGACATTGCAGCTTTGACTCGATTAGTAGAAATTAAAAATGTTTCAAAAGAACCCATTTCTTTCGAAGTCTTGGATGGATTGGCTCAAATCCTTCCTTCTGGAGTGGACTATGGTGGGTATAAAGCCATATCTAATTTACTAAGAAGTTGGATGAATGTTGAAAATCTTGATAAAAAAATTGCTTTTTACAAACTTCGCTCCTCCATTGGGGATGAAGCGGAAACCAAAGAAACCAAATCCGGAAATTTTTACGCTACTTTTGTTAATCATAAAATTGTTTTACCAATTACCGATATGGATTTAGTATTTGGCTATGATACTTCTTTAAATTTTGCTCGCTCTTTTGAAGAACATACTTTGGAAGAACTTTTGTTAGAACCTCAAGTCACTGAAAATAAGATTCCTTGCGGTTTTACACCTGTCATTAAAAAGTTAAACGTAAATGAATCTATTCAAATTGAAACCTTAATTGGTTACACATCAGACATTAATATCATTAATCACAAACTAAGTACCTTTCAAGAAAAAAACTATTTTACGAAAAAACAAGTTGAGGCAAAGTTAATCATTGATGAATTACTTGATGACGTTTTAACTACGACAAATTATCCTCTTTTTGATGAATACATTCGTCAAAGTTATCTTGATAATTTAATTCGTGGAGGATATCCTTTAACCATAGAGACAACCAATGAAAATTTCGTGTATTATCTTTATAGTCGAAAACATGGTGATTTAGAGCGAGACTATAATTTCTTTTCAATTGCACCAGAATTCTATTCTCAAGGAAATGGAAATTTCCGTGATGTGTGTCAAAACCGAAGAAATGATATTCTTTTCCATCCAGAAATTGATAACTATAACATCCATGTATTTGCGTCTCTTATCCAAGCAGATGGGTTTAATCCATTAGGTATTAATGGTTCCACTTTCCAATTAAAAAATCCTACAAAAGCAAAAGAACTAATTCAAGAGTGTTTTTTAGTTGAAAATAAAGCGATGGAAAAACTCCTTGATGGAAAGTTTACTCCAGGAAGTATTATTAACTTGATGCATCAAGAAAATCTTTCGACAAAATTAACTGATGAATCAATCTTTAACAAAATCTTTAGTCTTTCTTTTCAAAACATAGAAGCAAGTTTCAATGAAGGATATTGGGTAGATCATTGGACTTATCTTTTAGATTTAATTGAAAATTATGATCATATTTTTCCAGATCGAAATAACGCTTTGTTATATGGTGACTCTTCCTATACTTATTTTAATAGTCCTGCATCTGTCTATCCAAGAAGTGAAAAATATGTTAAAGATCGTTTTGGAAAGATTCGCCAATATGGTGCCTTGCATCATCCTGACAAAGAAGTCATCAACACTTTTGAAATGAATGAACATGGTACAAATTGGCTTAAATTAAAAGATAAATCTATCATCAAAGCTACTTTGTATTCTAAATTATTTGTTTTAGCCATTAACAAATTTGCTTTATTAGATCCGTTAGGAATTGGGCTTGAAATGGAAGCCAATAAACCCGGTTGGAACGATGCAATGAATGGTCTTCCAGGATTATTTGCAAGTGGAATAAGCGAAACAATTGAACTTGCTAGGTTAGTAGATTATTTATTAAAACATATCGATACTTCCAAAAAAATAGTGCTTCCTATTTCTTTTGTCACGTTTTTTCAAAACATGGAAAAAGCAGATGATTCTGATGCATTTATTTATTGGGATAGTATCTCTACTCTAAGAGAAATCTATCGAGAGACATTAAGAACCCCTATCGAAAGAATGGTGGAGCTTCCTGTTAAATCATTATTAGATATCCTTAACAAAATGCAAAAAAAATTAAAACGTTCTTTGCAACAAGCCCTCGATTTAGGAAAAGGAATTATTCCTACCTATCTCTATTATGAAGCCGATGATTACGAAGTTCAAACAGATAAGTCAGGTCAACCAATCATTGGACATTATGGATTGCCTTTGGTTCACGTAAAACATTTTACTATGAAAAAACTGCCTTTGTTCTTAGAGGCTCCAGCAAGATTTTTGAAATACAATTCCAATTTAGAACAAAATAGTACTTTAGTCCAAAAAGTGAAAAACTCAGGGATTTATGATAAAAAACTTAAAATGTATAAAACCAGTGAAAATTTAGATAAATATGGCTATGAAATAGGCAGAATTAGAGCCTTCACCAAAGGGTGGTTGGAACGAGAAGCCAATTTCTTACATATGACCTATAAATATTTACTTGGAATATTAAAATCTGGACAAATCGATGCTTTTTTTGAAGAGGCAAGGGATAATTTAGTTTGTTTTATGGATCCAGAAATCTATGGCCGTTCTACCCTTGAAAATTCTTCTTTTATCGCTACTTCAAATAATCCAAATCCAAACTTACATGGGCAAGGATTTGTATCTAGATTAAGTGGCTCAACGGCTGAAATCATTAGTATTTGGTCTGTACTACTTTACGGGAAAGAAATTTTCACTTATGAAGATAACACTTTACGGTTAAAATTAAAGCCCCTTTTAACTGCTGATTTCTTTAAAGACGATATTGTAGTTACAACGTTCATGCATACAAGTTTACTCTATTACAATCCAAATCATTTAAATGGATTTGATTGTAAAATCGAAAAATATGAACTTACAGATTATAACGGATATATTACTTTAGTTTCTTCTGAATTTATTTCAGATACGTTTGCAGAAAATGTTAGAAACGGTTTGTATAAACTTATTAAAGTCTATTTGGTTTAAATTAAAAAAGAAGGACGGAAGTCCTTTTTTTCAACTTAGATTTACCTTGATAAATGGCGGTTGTTAAGGTATACTAAAAGAGTTAGGGTGTGTTAACTATGAAAGAGACTTTAAGAACCATATTTGAAAAACAATTCGAACCAAATCCAAACACTAGATTCTTTTTTTCACCTGGAAGAATTAATTTAATTGGAGAACATACCGATTACAATGGTGGATACGTTTTTCCCTGTGCACTGTCTATTGGAAATTATGGTGCTATTTCTTTAAGAAACGATAAATTGATACGTTTATATTCCGAAAATTTGTCTGAATTTGGTATTATCACACTAAATTTAATCAATCTAAATTATCAATCTTCACATGGATGGGCAAATTATGCAAAAGGAGTCATTAAAGAACTCCTATTAAGAGGATATAAAATCAATCAAGGATTTGACATTGCGATTCTTGGAAATCTTCCTGTAAGCGCGGGATTATCGAGCAGTGCTTCCATCGAATTATTGATTTCGACCATGATGAATGAATGTTTTCATTTAGGTATAAGTAAAACAGATCTTGCACTTTTATCTCAAAAAGTAGAAAATGAATACATTCATGTTAACTGTGGCATTATGGATCAGTTTGTAATCGCAAACGGAAAAGAAGGTCATGCACTTTTGCTTGATACGGCTAAACTTGAGTATTCTTTGGTTTCACTTGATTTAAAAGATTACGAAATTGTCATCTGTAATTCAAAGGTAAAACGTGGTTTAGTTGATTCTGCCTATAATGAAAGAAGGCAAGAATGCGAAGCAGCTTTAATTATCTTACAACAAAAATTAGATATTCATTTTTTATGTAATATCTCTATTCAAGAATTTAATCCTTACCGAAATCTATTTGAAAATCCCATTTTATTAAAAAGAGCGACTCATGTGATTAGTGAGAATTCAAGAACGCTTGAAGCTTATTCACTTCTTATCAAACATGATATCTTAGGATTCGGAAAATTAATTACACAATCTCATCAATCTTTACGAGATGACTTTCAAGTATCTTGTAAAGAACTAGATGGTTTAGTTGATTTAGCATTAAACGAAGGCAGCCTTGGTTCTAGAATGACCGGAGCTGGGTTTGGTGGATGCACAATCAATATTGTCTCAAAAGATAGAGTGGAAGAATTTAAAAAAAATGTTTCGAGAGCATATGTTGGACTGTTTGGAATTACACCAGATATTTTAATCAGTTATGCAAGTGATGGTGCAAAAGAAATCTAAGGAGAATATTATGAGAAAAACAGCAATTAAAGCAATTCTGTTAGGTGTATTCCTAGAATTAATTTTAGGAGTATTTATGGTAATTGCCATCTTTTTATTTTATAATTACTTCGGTCTTAATTTTGAATTATTTCAAACTTTAAAAGTAGTATCCTCCGGTGTTGGAATTGAAAAACTATGGTTGTTTTTGTATCTTGGTTCTGCAGTTGGATTTTATATTTTATTTTGTCTTATCTTCTTTGAGCTTGTTTTATTTCTTTTAAGAACGATGATTAAGGTTAGTTTGAAAGCCATTGAAAAAATAAAAAATAATTCTTTGGAAAAATACTATACTATTCAAAAGAGAATCTCGTTATTTACTTTATTTCGGGTGATAAAAATTAATACTCCAAAAAGAGGATTAATTGCTTATTTTGTAATAATTGCTTTGGTATGGGGTTCTGGACTTTTAGGTAAAGCCATTCTTTCACAAACTCAATCTTATGTCTTTAGATCCTATGAACAACTCAATTTATATTCAGATGAAACACTTGTTGATTTCACTTCTGAAATTGCTCTTGAAGAACCCTATCAAATTCAAGTAACAACAGGAGTTGGAAGCGTACACTTATATCAATTAACTTCAGAAACAGATTTAAAAATCTATTATTTGTATGATACTCTTTTGCAAAAGGATAGTTACTCTTTAGAAATAGATGAGACATTAAATTTAATTTCTATTTCATTTAATGAATCAATTACCAGTTATGAATTATATCAAGACGATGTAATGCCCTCGGTAGAAATTTATTTACCTGCAACTTTACTTCTTGACGAAATTGACGTTCAAATTCTAAATGTTGGAAATTGCACGATGGAATATGTGGATGCAAATAAACTGTCTTTAAAGATTAATAACGGAACTGCTACTCTTACTGAAAGTGAAAATCGAATTAATGAATTTGAAATTGAAGCCATTTCTTCTACGTTAAAAATGACGATTGATGAAGCAACCAATCTCGTTTTAACTTTAGATGACACATTAACAAATTTACGGTTGTATCAAGTTGATGAGACAGTTTTGATTGATTCATCCAATGGTACAGATATCTTTTTTTACACATCCAATATGAATTCTCTTCAAATAAGTGCAATCAATTCAAGAATTGAAATGAGAGAAGTGTATACTGAAAATATAATGGTATCCATCGAAGATACTACCTACATACATATCAATAGCAATGATTCCGCTTCAATGACCGTTTTATCCTATATCCATATAAATTGTCAAGTGACATTAAAAGGAGTCAAATATGATCAGGACAGCCTTTCTTAGTGAATTAGAAGAGATCACGAAGCTTGCTAGAGTCGTCGCAAAAAACATTCATTCTTTTGGAATTGATCAATGGTCTGATACTTATCCTAATTATCAAAATTTTGAAAACGATTTAAAACAAAATGGATTATTTGTCTTTGTAAAAGAGAATAAAGTATTAGCCTCTATTACTATTTTAGAAGAAAATGAAGCTGCATATACTTGTCTTTCTTGGCATTCTAATCACGCTCAAGTGATACATCGCTTGATGGTTGACCCCAATTTTATGCGTCAAGGAATTGCATCTGAACTAATGCAATTTGCGATAGAAAATGCCATAAAAAATCATTTTGATTCTATTAAAATTGATACTCATCCTGACAACTTAAGAATGCAACGTTTTATCCTTGCAAATCATTTTGAAAAAAGAGGATACATTGAATCAATTAACCGAATTGCTTATGAACTACTGCTTATCTAAAAAAGAGAATAAACACTCTTTTTTTTGTTTTAACTGAAATCTATGATATAATATCATGGAAGAATTGAAGGTGAAATAAATGTTTATCGATGAAGTATCGTTAATAATAAAATCAGGCAAAGGCGGAGATGGAATCATCGCTTTTCGTCGTGAGAAACATGTCCCTCTTGGAGGACCATCTGGTGGAGATGGCGGAAAAGGAGGAAGTATCATTTTTGAAGCCGATAACGGCTTATCGACTCTTTTTGATTTGCGTTACCAAAAACATATTTTTGCTAGTGCAGGAGATAATGGTAAAAACAAAAATATGCGTGGAAAAGATGCTGAGGATGTAATCGTTAAGGTTCCTGTTGGGACCATTGTTTACGAAGAAGATACCAACCGTGTTCTATGTGATCTTACGTTACATAAAGAACAAAAGGTAGTGGCAAAAGGCGGAAAAGGTGGAAGAGGGAATGCAACCTTTTCATCTCCTAGAAATAGTGCACCTCGAATCCAAGAAAACGGAGAACCAGGAATTGCTTTAAATTTAAGAGTGGAATTAAAATTATTAGCCGATGTTGGAATCATCGGGTTTCCAAGTGTAGGAAAATCAACTTTAATTAGTGTTGTTTCGGGATCAAAGCCTAAAATCGCAGATTATCCATTTACAACGATTGTCCCTAATTTGGGTGTAGTAGATATGGATGGGGTTAAAAGTTTTGTCCTAGCGGATATGCCAGGGCTTATTGAAGGAGCTTCCTCTGGTTTAGGACTTGGAATTCAATTTCTAAGACATATTGAACGAACTAGAGTATTGCTTCATATGATTGATATGTCTCCTAATTCTTTACGAGATGCTTACGAAGATTATAAGATCATTAATAAAGAGTTGGAAACCTATAAATATCATTTAATCTCAAGACCACAAATCATTGTCGCAAATAAAATGGATGTTCCTGGGGCTTATGAAAACTTAGAAAAATTTAAAAAACAAATCAAAGAAGATATTGAAATTATTCCTATTTCAGCTATCACAAAAGAAGGTTGTAAATTCTTAATGCAAAAGACGGTTACTCTTTTAGATCAAACACCTTTGTTCTTATTGTTTGAAGATTTAGAAATTTCTGAAAATGTTCTGTATCAAATGGAAAGTCTCGGTCCTCTTTTTACAATTGTAAAAGTAAATGAAACCACGTTTGAAGTAACAGGCCAAAAAATAGATCAACTCTTATCAAGATCTAATTTCATGACTGACGAGGCTGTTTTAAGATTTTTAAGACAACTACGAAAAATAGGACTCGATGAAGACTTAAAAAGAGCTGGAGCTAAGAATAAAGATTTAATCAAAATTTCTGATTTTGAATTTGAGTTTGTAGAATAGATTCATTTATTAGAACATGAGGTATTCTTTTTAATAAGAGTACCTTTTTTTATAGAATTAAAAAGGTTAAAATGATATAATATTTCTAGAGGTGATTTTTTGTGTATAGCTATCTTAAAGGAATTATTACGGAAATAAAAGCGAACTATATTACCATTGAAGTCAATCACATTGGTTTTTTAATATTAACATCTAATCCTTACGCTTTTACTTTGAACCAAGAAACCACTATTTATACTTATCAAAAAGTATCGGATGACGGAATCCATCTTTATGGCTTTCGTTTTCCTGAAGAAAAAGAATTGTTTATTAAACTGATTAGCGTAAATGGAATTGGGCCAAAAAGTGCTAACGCTATTTTAGCTGCAGGATCTGTTAAGGAAATTGCTTCCGCCATTGAATCTGGAAACGCAAAGTATTTACAAAAGTTTCCAGGTATCGGACCAAAAGCCAGCCAACAAATCATCTTGGATTTACAAGGCAAAATTGAATTTGATGCAAACATTGAAATGACAAATTCTTTAGCAGAAGTCTCTGAAGCTCTTGAAGCCTTAGGTTATAACGCGAAAGAAATTAAAAAAGTCATTACAAAACTAGATTCCTCTAAAACAACTAACGAACTCATAAAAGATGCATTAAAATTGATGTTAAAATAAATTATATAAAAAGCAGCTTATGTCTGCTTTTTTTAATTAAAGGGCTATTCAAACGAACAAGTGAGTGCCACTTACTTTATTAAATATGCAACTTAGTGCTTCAAAACTTGATTCTAAAACCATCTGTGTTTATACTATTTGTGTATTCATCTTTTTTGCAAAAATGAAAATACATTAAAATTGAGAGGAGAATTAATTATGAAAAAACAAAACAAATGGATTCTAAGCTTTCTATTCTTATTTTTACTAAGTTTTTTACTTATAGGATGTACTAGTCAAGATGAGCTTAGAAGACTTGATTTAATGATTCAAGATGGAATTCAAACAACAGATAATTTGGATAATATCTCAGATGAGGATTTATCTGAAACAAGTGTAACAACATTATCTTTAAGCACTTATGAATCACAAGTAATGGAAATGGAGTTTGCTTTGTTGTTAACTCCAAGTGAAAAAATTACTCAAATTAGAGAACTACATGCTTTAATTCTCGAAACACACTTATCAATTGCGGATGCAAAAGCAACTCTTAGAATTTCTCATCAAGATTTGAAAAATCAAATCACTATCTTTCGAGAATCCGAACAGACTTTATCTGAGGAAGATAAAACTCAACTTGAATTACTTATATCCGAAGTTAAAGAGATTAACGTTGTGTTAAAAGGCACCATCGGATTTGCTTATCGTCAAATGAGAGATTTAAGAGGAATGTATCAAATTGAAAATTTAGATTTGATTCTTGATACATACAAAGACGTGTTAGATGTCTTAGAACTTCGATTAACTAGCATAGAAAGAATCAATGAAATCTTAATGGAAGCAAATGAAATTATAGCAGGTTATCTGGAGACATAACATGAAAATCAAAATTGAAGAGATACTAAACTTAGATGAAACAGAAGTCATAATTAAATGCAATCAAGCAGATGATCAAATCAAAAAAATCGTCTCTACTTTACAGATGTTTAATGAGCGGTTAATTTGTAAAAAAAACGAATTAACTTACTCTTTGTTTCCCAATGAAATCTTTTATTTTGAGAGCATCGATAATAAGGTTTTTGCATACACTTCAAAAGAAGTCTTTGATACGATGTATAAACTATACGAACTAGAAAACTATTTAAAAGAATTATTTTTTATTCGTGTTAATAAAAATACTTTAGTGAATTCCTCAAAGATGATGCATTTTAAGTCCACAATCAATGGCAGAATGGAAGTCACATTAAAAAATCATGAAACAATTATCGTGTCACGAACGTATGTTAGTGCTCTAAAATTGATTTTAGGAGGGAAAACATTATGAATAAATATTACAAAATCTTTAAAACCGTCTTCCTAATCGTCAGTCTAGCTTTCATCATACTATCTTATATTATTCTGCAAAGACTAAATTTAACCTTACCTTATATCAAATTAGCGATTGGTGTATTATTAATTTCTTTGTTTATATCTCTTGCAATTGTTGTGTTTAAATCAGAAAGAGGAAAATCTTGGTTAAATGCTTTATTTGGATTTATCATTATACTTCCTACTTTATTTATTATGAGAAACATATTTAACTACATTATTTTCCGATATACATTCATTATCTATCTCTTTTTAATCACAATTGCAATCATTTATGGTATCGCGGTAATCGTAGTTTCAAAGAAAGCTAAATTAGAAGCACATGAATTAAATTCCATGTTAGAAAAAAAGAATGTAAATCAAGAATAACTTAATAAAAGAAAAATCGCCAATTGAAAAAGGCGATTTTTTTATTAAATAAAACAGAAGAAGCTTTATGAAATTTCAAATACAGATTTTAAGTATAATGTGTCTTTTGAAACGGAAAGTGCAAGCATTAATAATATTCTTGCTTTTTGACCATTTAAATTAGGAGCTAAAATACATCCTAGGGTAGTTAAATGTTTTCCTCCACCAACATATCCATAGGTATCTAAAACTCTACCAGATGGACAACGAGAACAAATAATAACAGGAATTTGATGTGAAATTGCATTTTGAATTCCCTCAAGAGTTGAAGGAGGAAGATTTCCTCTTCCCAATGCTTCAATCACAATTCCGGAAGTAAGATGGTTTTCGACCAAATAATTAATGACAGAAGAGTCCATTCCCGAATAGGCTTTAAGAAGAGATACGTCTAAAACAAAAGAATTGGTATTAACATGTGTTCTAGTATATGAAACATTTCGATGAAATATAACTTGTCTATTATCGACAATTCCAAGAGGACCATAATCCAAAGATTTAAATGTGTCAAGAGATAGCGTGTTTGTTTTTGTTACTTCACTTGCTGCATTGATTTGATCATTCATAACAACAAGTACACCTTTGTCTTGAGCGTAAACAGATTTCGCAACTAGAATGGAAGAAACTAAATTATTGATTCCATCGAATCCAAGTTCGGAACTTGACTTCATTGAACCAGTAACAATGACTGGTTTTTTTGTTTCTAAAATGATATCTAAAAAGAAAGCAGTCTCTTCTAAAGTATCGGTTCCATGAACTAGCACGATGCCACAAACATCTTCACGATAAACAAGTTGTTTAATAAGTTCAGAAATTTCTAACATCAATTGTGGGGTTATGGAAGGGGAAGGAACTTTTGAAAATTCAATTATTTCCAATTCTTTGTAAATCTCGGAGTTCAATAAACTTGCCATAATTTCGGCTGCAGAAAATGCTGGAATGACAGAATGGTTCACATCATCAATTTTCATTGTAATCGTTCCACCTGTAAAGATAAGGCACACTTTACTCATATATAATATTCATCCTTTCAAGTCTATAAATCTATTATATCATAATCAAGTGAAATCATACCTAGTATCTAAATGAATTTAACCATGGTTGTAAGGCAATTTTTAAGCCTGTTTTGAATCCGTCCGTTTTTTACCATGTGTTTTAGCGAAAAAGGAGTTACCCTCGTTATTGACATTATTAACATAGTCATTTCAAATGGCCAAAGGTAGATATCAGCTATTGGTTAACATAATATACATTATAGGAAGTTGACGGAGATGTTCGTTTCTCTATAATTTATCCACCAAACCATACCTTATCAAAAAATTGGTGCATTAGTTAGGAGTGAAACTGTTTCTTCTTCTACTTTAAACGCGTTCATTTGAGAGCAATGAATATGATAATTTTATGGTAATACTCGTTTTACTGACACTTCCATATTTTCTTCAAAAATCGGGCAAAATTTTGCGTTTTTTTGGCAAACCATACATAACCACCCACTGAATCAATAAAAATTCGTTAGTGAAAGGATTCCGAAAATTAAAAAAACATGGTTCTAAACCCATGTTTTTAAAATTTCAATGCCTCTTCTACTACTAGCTCAAGAGAGCTTGCAAAATCGTATGCTTTCAAAACGTCTTCATCATACAAGTGTTTTGGGTCATGTGCATCAGAGGAGATGATAACCAATGCTTTCATCTCTTTGACTAATTCCCAAAATTCAAGTCGAGGATACAAATACCTTTTTCCATCTTCGAAAGTACGCAGTCCTTTTTTGATTCCGTTTGAATTAATTTCTAAAGGAATCTTTAACCTAACTGCTTCTTCAATAATTTTTCTTGAAATGGCTTTTACGGTTTCATCAAAATGATTTATGTTATAAAGCATCAAATCAGGATGACATACAAATTTAAAATATCCTGTTTTCATTCCTTCGATTAATGTGTTCGCATATGTTTCAAGATGTGAGGTTGTACTTAATGTATAACAACTCCTCAATCCATTTAATGCTTTTTCATCTTTTATGTAATGTTGACCCAAAGCTAAGTAATCTAATTTTGATAAATGATTTTGATACATTTCTTGATAATTTTCAAAATATTCAATTTCAAGGCCTTTATAGATTTTGATTTTTGATTTGTATTTTTCAATCGCCGTATCACATTTTTTTAAATACAATTCAAAATCAGCTGGTTTCATTCTCACGGACCGATCTTTCAACTCTTCGAAGGGACCATGATCGCTCATTCCAAGAGATGTAAATTTAAGCTTGATGGCTTCTACTACATAGTCTTCTACATCACCTACCGCATGTCTGCATAAATACATATGTGTATGATAATTATTTTTCATCATTTGATTCTTAAATGGCATCCGATGGATTCCTTTCTTTCGATTGCGCTTTTTGTAATTTGAAGAGCGGTGATAACGATATTTAATGTTTCATAATAGTATCTCGTTAAATTAGGCGATTTTCGTAAACTTCTATAAATTTGTTCCAAGGTTTTTTTCGTTAAACGAAGTCCTTCTTCATTTCTTACAATTCCTACATGTTCATCCATGTAATCGCCAATCTTTTTACGAATTGGTTTGTAATTGTAATTGTAGTTTGGTTTTTCTGGGAATTGCATCTCTTGAGTAATTTTGATATGATCTAACTCATGATTGAGTTTATTGGCAGATGACAATCCAAACACAATACATTCAAGCAATGAATTGGATGCTAATCGGTTGGCTCCATGAACACCAGTTGATGCAACTTCACCAACGGCATAGAGATTTTTGATTGATGTTTCGCCGTAAAGATCAGTTTTAATCCCACCGCAGATAAAATGCTCACATGGCGCAACTGGAATCAAATCAATTCCCATTATATACCCTTCTTGAGAACATCGCTTAAAAACGGTAGGAAAGCGCTTTTCAAGGTATTTAGGATCTAAATGCCTTGTATCTAAATAGACATGATCTGTCCAGGTATCATACATTTCTCTATAGATTGCTTGAGAAACAATATCTCTTGGGGCAAGTTCTAATAAGGTTGGACTATATTTTTCCATAAACCTTTCTTTTTCAATGTTTAACAGATAAGCTCCTTCTCCACGAATCGCTTCTGTAATTAAGAAACGTCTTCTTGATGAAGTATCTTCTGAATAAAGGGCAGTTGGATGAAATTGTACAAATTCCATGTTTTCAATCTTAGCGCCTATTCGATAAGCCATACCTATTCCATCACCGGTTGCGGATAAATCATTTGTCGTTGCTCCATAAACAGACCCGATTCCTCCTGTGGCAAGAATGGTTGTTTTTGCATAGACAGGGTCGTAAAAAGCTTCATCTTCTAAAATAGTAGCCCCGATACATATAGAGTTATCATCTTTTATTAAATCAAGTGCCATGGTGTTTTCTAAGACCGTAATATTCTTATGCTCGTTTAAAATATCGGTTAGGCTTGTCGTAGTGTAATACCCGGAAGCATCTCCACCACTATGAAGAATTCGATTATGAGAATGTCCTCCTTCTTTGGTTAAAAGATAGTGGTTTTTTTCATCCATATCAAAATGGACTCCGAATTCAATTAATTTCTTAATAGAATCATTAGCGTTATTTACAAGAAACGAAACAGCCTCTTTGTCATTTAAATACGATCCCGCTTTAAGAGTGTCATCAAAATGACTTTCATGAAGAATGGGGTCATCATTTAATTCTGCCGCAATTCCTCCTTGAGCAAGCATGGAATTCGAATTCTTTATTTCTTCTTTTGCGATTAAAAGAACGCTGTATTTTTTATCAATGTTTAGTGCGACAAATAATCCAGCTAAGCCAGATCCAATGATTAATACGTCCGTATATCTTGTCATTTAACTCATCTCCAGCATTTTATCTAACGCTTTTTTTGCATTCGTTTGAATTAGCGGATCAATTGTTATTTCATAAGTTTCAAATTTTAATGCATTGTATACATCTTGAATAGATGTTAGTTTCATATCAAAACACTTAAGTCCTTTAGAAAGAATATAAAATGTTTTATTTGGATTATTTTTTTTCAATGGATGCAGAATTCCCATTTCGGTGCCAATGATAAATTCTTGATTCAATGAAGTGGTCGCAAAGTCTAAAATTCCTTTGGTGCTTCCGATAAAATCAGCCATTTTTAATACATCTAGTGGCGCTTCAGGGTGAATGAGCACTAATGCGTTTGGATGTAATTTTTTTAAATGAATAACCTCGGTTATTTTTAGATTGTTATGGATGCAACAAAACCCTGGCCAAAGGTCAATATCTAGTCGATACTTATCTTTTAAATATGCTCCTAAATTTTTATCCGGAATGTAAAGCATTTTTTTATCTTTAAAGGTCATCATAATTTTTTCAGCATTTGAACTTGTTACACAAATATCTGAAAGAGCTTTAACCTCTGCATAAGAATTAACGTAACAGATAATGATTCGTTCTGGATGTAAGGCTTTATAGGATTTTAGTTTATTTGCATCAATCATTCTCGCCATCGGACAGCCTGCTTCTTTAACTGGTAATAATACTTTTTTATTAGGTGATAATATCTTTGCAGTTTCCGCCATAAAATGCACACCACAAAAAACGATCATTTCTGCATCAGATGAAGCCGCTATTTTACTTAGTTCTAAGGAGTCTCCAACAAAGTCGGCAATGTCTTGAACCGCTTTATCTTGATAGTAATGAGCTAGTATGATTGCTTTCTTTTCTATTTTGAGTTTTCTAATGTCATCTTGAATCATAAAATCATCTCGCTTTACGTAAGTATTGTCTCATTCTATTATATGCTTTTTTTATCCTTTTGCAAAGAATATGATATAATAAGTTTGTAAGATTATAAGAAGGTGAACCCATGTACGAACCACTTGCTAGTGTTTGTAGACCAAAAACTTTTGAAGAAGTCATAGGTCAAAAAAAAGTGATTTCAATTATTCAAAAACTAATAAAAGAAGATAAAATGATTTCTTTAATTTTGTATGGACCAACAGGCACTGGAAAGACGACCATTGCATTGTTAATTGCGAATGCCTTTCCTTTAAACCATTTTAAATTTAATGCTTCAACGGATTCCAAACAAACATTAAGACAAATTGTTGAATCTGCCAAGCATTATGGAAATGTATTATTAATCATAGATGAAATTCATAGAATGAATAAAGACATTCAAGATTATTTATTACCCTATGTGGAAACAGGTCAAATAATAATGATAGGTCTCACAACCGAAAATCCTTACATTGCTTGTAATCCAGCAATTAGAAGTCGTGCTTCCATCTTTAAACTTGAACGACCAAGTTCTTTAGAAATCAATGAATTTTTAAAAAAAATAGATTTAAATATCTTTGAAAAAGAAATTCAATTATTAGATGAAATATATGAGTACATCAGTGTTGCTTGTAATGGCGAGGTAAGAACGGCTTTAAACATGCTTGAATTAGTAATGATTCAAGCAGAGAAAAAACAAGTCATCTCTTTAGACTTTGCAAAAGAGATTGTTGGGAAACCTGCGTTATCCATTGATAAATCTGGAGACAATTATTATGATATTTTAAGCGCATTTCATAAATCAGTTCGAGGCTCCGATACATCAGCTGCTCTTCATTATTTGGCTAGACTTATCGTTGCTGAAGATTTAGAATCTTTGCTAAGACGAATCAGCGCAATTGTTTATGAAGACATTGGTTTAGCTAATCCTGCAATGGGTCCAAAAGTTGCAGCTGTTTGTGATATTTGCCGACACATTGGATTTCCAGAAGCCATTAATGCTTTAGGGGCTATTACGATTGAGATGTGTATTTCTCCAAAATCAAATAGTGCACATCTTGCAGTAAATAAAGCCATAGATGATGTCTTACTAGGCAAAACATATAAAGTGCTTTCTCACTTAATTAATAACCCAACCTATGATGATAAAAAGGCGTATTTATATGCTCATGATTATTTAAATCATATTGTCTCACAGCAATACCTTCCAGATGAATTAAAAGATGTGGAATACTATATACCTCAAACTCACTCAAAACTTGAGAATATGTTAAAAGAACAGTATCTCTTCATTCAAAACTCATTAAGAAAAAAATAGAATTTTAAATAGAAAAGAGTAAGGCGAACCGATTGCGTCGAGTTGTACGAAGTGCTATACAAAAGTGCCTCGACTTTCCCGAAGTAACATATTTTTAGCCCTATTTATGTTTACCCACACAAGACTTTTGTATGGTAAATTGTTCCGAAGAAACATATTTCGTCACAAAATCAATACTTTTTAACTTCATATCGCAATGTCCGTACATTCTCTAGATAACCTCGTTTCTTCTTTCGAAAACAATTCGTATGCATATGATGAAATTACCCTCAGTTCAATTTCTATACCAATCCAAGAATTAAACATCAAACGATTTCTGAAGAACTATTTAATTCTAAATACTTGGAAAACACTCTCGTTATCAAAGATAACAATGAGAAAATTTCAAAGTTAGAGGATGAGTTCTTGAAACACCGTTTAATCATTCTATAACAATGTTCCAGTATAATTAGATAAAGACTCATAATCAAAAAAACAGCCATCGGAATCCCTGAAATTGGGTCCGACGGCATGTTTTCTTAACCTATATTGTTTATCATCAAAAACGAGAATAGGTCGTCAGCAGGAAAGTAAGGTCATTTTAGAGTAAGCAATGAGACCGACTCCACGTGGTTCGTCTTTTTTATAATACTTTACAAACTTTATCGCTTTGAGTATCAATAATAACAGGTATAACTATTGGTTTTCGTTTGGTTTCTTTATACAAGTATTTTGACACTTCAAAACGAATGGCTTCTTTATAGACTTTCCAATCAATGTATTTTTGATTGAATTGTTTGTTTGTTATATTTTGATAGATAAGCTCAATTTGATTGATTACTTCTTCATTGTCTTTCATGTACATAAAGCCTCTACTTACAATTTCAGGACTATTTAGCATTATTCTTTCTCTTGCATCAATGTTTGCAATGATAAGTAAGAATCCATCTTGAGAAAGCAATTCTCTTTCCTTTAAAACGGTATCGTTGACATCACTTTCAAAATTGCCATCTACCATTACAGATCCATTCATTACCGTGTCATGCTTTAAATTTAAACATCCATCATCAAAAGTAATCACTTCTCCGTTATCTACTAAAATAACATGCTCTTCATCAAATCCATATTCTAATGCCAAGTTATATTGTGCAAGTTGATAGCGATATTCTCCATTAATTGGAATAAGATATTTTGGTTTTAACAAACTATATAGTAACTTTAAATCCTCAGATGCTGCATGAAAAGCTGAAAGATTCTTTTTATCGACTTTTATTAGGTTCGTTCCAAGTCGATAAAGAACATCATAAGTTTTTGCGGCTATTTTTTCTGTTCCAACAATCGGAGGACACATCATTAAGATGGTGTCATCTTCTTTTAAATGAATGAGTCTGTCATAGCCTTTTGCCATTCTTTGTAACATATAAAAAGGCTCATGTCGTTCGCCTGTCACTAAAAATACAACATCGTCAAATTCGTTTTTATTTGATTCATCGATGAATTTTAAATTAATTAACTTATCTTCAGGAATTTGGATGTAACCCATCGATTCTCCGATATCAACTAATCTTTGAGCTCTTCTACCAATAATCGAAATCTTTTTATTTAAGCGAATGGCTTCATCAATCACTTTTTGAATGTTTGATAATTCCGTTGAATACATTCCAACAATGATTCTATGTGTCGCTTTTTGAAAGGTGTTACGGATGATATGGGTTAGATTTGCATTGCTAGTGGAATGTCCGATAGACAATGCCCCAGATGATTCTGTTAAAAGAGCTAAAACTCCATATTCTTGAAAAGCAGCAAGTTTATGAAAATCCGTAGCGTAAAAAGTTCCCACATTTTGATCGAATGTAAAGTCAGTAGCATACACTATCGCACCATCTTTTGTCAAAATAGCCATACCAGAAGATTCAGGAATGGAGTGAGTTGTAGAATAATAGATGACTTTAAAGGATGCAAAATCAAGTGGAATATCTCTATTTACAACTTCTAGTTGGAAATGGTCTGGTTCCATTTTATTTTCTTTTAATAAATCTTTAATTACCGCTATTGCAAAATTTGTTCCATAGACCTTTGAATTGATTTGTGATAATAATAAAGGAATGGCTCCAATGTGTTTATCGTGTGCATGAGAAATAAATATCCCAATGATATCGTCTTTTCTTGTTTCCAAATAGCTAATATCTGGAACAATCGCATCAACTCCTAGTAAATCACCGGAAGGATGTTTAAGCCCTGCATCTAAAATTAATATTTTTTTATCAATTTCCACGCAATAGAGGTTTTTCCCATTTTCTCCAAGCCCACCTAATGCATAAAATTTTATTTGACTCATGGTAAATCTCCTTTCCAAGTAAATAATGGAATTTTCTATTCCCTCATATTATACATTACTTCTCCTGTTTTGGAAATCCTTTTACCCTAAATTACCATTTGAGTCAATGTTTCATTTAAATAATATTTTTTCAATGAGTTTCTTTCTTATATTAAATTAAAATATGATAAAATAGATGTAGGTGATAACTATGATTAATTATCCAATTAAAAAATCAATGACTTCTACTTCAGTAACATCTACTTCAAACAGAGGAATGGATTTAGAAGCTGCAATTAATCAAACAAATGAGTATTATATTGAAAACGATATCGCATATATTTATAAGAAACCTATTCCCATTCAGGTAGTGAAGGTTGATTACGAAAGACGAAGCGCCGCAAAAATTTCTGAAGCTTATTATAAAATTCCTTCTACGACGGATTACAATGGAATCTATAAAGGAAGATACATCGATTTTGAGGCAAAAGAAACAATGAATAAAACTTCATTTCCACTTAAGAATATTCATTTACATCAAGTAGCTCACTTAGATAATGTAGTAAGACATGGAGGAATTGGTTTTGTAATCATCCATTTTTCAAAACTTGGAAAAACCTATTTGCTTGATTCTAAATATGTCAGCTTATTTTACAATCGAAAAGATACAGGAAGAAAATCCATAACACTTGATGAAGTAGTTGAAAATGGCCATGAGATTAAAGAAGCTTATGTGAAACGCTTGGATTATTTAAAGGTTCTTGATACAATCTATTTTTCTGGAAAAAAGAAGATGTAAGCCCAAGGCTTTACATCTTCTTTTTAATATTATGGGCATACTCAATCATCGAAACAAGATTTCTTTTGAGAATTTCAACGTATCCATCTGCTTGAACATAAGGATTGACTGCACTTTTTATAATGCCATCTTTTAATTGATACTTAACTAGTTCTTTTAGTTTTTCTTGATCCTCTTTTAGTATTCCAGGCAATAACTCTTGCGTTTTTTCATCTGACAAACTAAAAGATTCGTGATACATTTCTTTTTTTGTTTTTTGATAAAGAAAATCATAAAAACAAGCTAAAGAGTCTTGTTCAACATAATAGATAAACTTAAGCACCATTTGAAGGTTTTTCTTTTCAAGACGTAACGTGTATCTTAATTCTTCTCCAATAGAATGCTTTTTTACAATCATTGTAGTTTTATATTGTTTTTTTATCCAAAGTAATTCTTGGTTAATCGTTTTTAGGATTTTGGTCATTTTGACCACCACTAACTTTCTTCGCTGTCGATTTGATCATTAATTGAACCATTTTATTGGAGAAAGAAACGGGATCTTTAATCGGTAATCCTTCAATGAGTAAAGCTTGATTGTATAAAATCCAAGCAAAATCTGACAATTCGGCTTCATCATTTTCAAAGACTGATTCAATTGCTTTGAATAGTTCGTGTTTTGGATTGATTTCTAAGATTTTTTCAGCTTTTAGCGTTTTATCTCCTGGCATTTGATTAATGACTTTTTCCATTTCAAAGGAAAGCCCTTCTCCACTGACTAAACAAACAGGAGAATCGGTCAATCTTGTAGATAATTTGACATCTGTTACTTCGCCTTTCAGAATCTCTTTTAATTTTTCTAAAAGATCTTTATTTTCGGTTTCAAGTGTTTTGATGGATTCTTTTTCTTTGTCATCTACAATATTCAAGTCTCCTTGATTAATGGATTTAAAAGAATGCTTCTCATATTCATGTAAAATATTTATCATGAATTCATCAACTTCATCGGTTAATACTAAAACATCATATCCTTTGGATTTGATTAAATCCATTTGAGGAGAGATAAGAATAGCGTCTTTTGACGAGGCAGATCCATAGTAAATGGAGTCTTGTTCTTTGGGCATTGCTTCTACGTATTCTTTAAGGGTTACCCATTCTTCTTTGTTCGTTGTTTTAAACAGTAATAAGTCTTTGATTAACTCCTTTTTTTCTCCGAAATTATCGTAGACTCCGTATTTTAAGTTTACGCCAAATTCTTCAAAAAATTGGATGTATTTTTCTTTTTCGTTTTTTAGAGATTTTTCAAGTTCATTTAAGATTTTCTTTTCTAAATTGGAAGCTATTTTTAATAGTTGACGATTGTGTTGTAATATTTCTCTTGAAATATTTAAGGACAAATCTGCACTGACAACTAGTCCTTTTATAAATCTTAAATAGTCTGGAACTAATTCTTTACATTTATCCATGACAAATACGCCTTTTGCGTATAATTGTAATCCTTTTTCATACTTATCAGAATAAAGGTTTGTAGGTGCTTTTGAAGGTATAAATAGTAAGGATTTGTAAGTTAATGCGCCTTCTACATTCGTCCAGATGGTATATAAGGGATCTGTATAGTCAAAATATTGTGATTTGTAAAAAGTATGTAATTCTTCATCGGTAACTTCTGATTTGTTTTTATTCCAGATGGGCACCATTGAATTTAATGTTTCGCTTTCAAAAAGGGTAGTAAATTCGCCTTCTATTTCATTTCCTTCTTCATCAAGTTTTGGCTTATTAGACTCAACATCGATGGTAATAGGATATTTTACGTAATCAGAATATTTTTTAACCAAACTTCGAATTTTGTATTCTTCTAAAAATTCATCATAACTTTCTTCGTTTTCGTTTTTTCGGATGCTTAAAGTAATTTCTGTTCCTCTATCTACTTTTTCTGTCTCTTCAATGGTAAAACTATCTTCACCTTCAGAAACCCATTTATAAGCTTTTTCACTATAAGCGGATTTTGAGATAACTTGGACTTTCTTTGAAATCATAAAAGCTGAATAAAAGCCAACTCCAAATTGACCAATTAAGTCTGCTTCTTGTACGTCTTTACCTTTCATTTTTTGCAAGAAATCAAGTGTACCACTTTTGGCTATCGTTCCTAGATTATTAACTAATTCTTCATAGGTCATGCCAATTCCATCATCAGTTATAATAATTTTGCGATGCTTTTTATCAATCTCAAGATGAATTTCATACTCATTGGTTTTTTCAAGTGTATCATCCGTCAAACTTGATAAGTGATACTTATCGATTGCATCAGATGCATTTGAGATGAGTTCTCTTAAAAAGATTTCTTTGTTTGTATAAATGGAGTGAATCATTAAATCAAGTAACCGTTTGGACTCGGTTTTAAATTCTAATTTTTCTTTCATGTGTTTACCTCCTATGTATTGTTCTTTTCTATTATACCACATCCATTAGCACTGTCAAGTATTGAGTGCTAAGAATTGAAAAAAACTGCTCTCTTCGCTGTAATAATTTTGTTAATGATTGACCGTTAAAATTCCTCGTTTTTGTAAGATCAATCCAAATAAAATACAAAGCAAAGCAGAAGGAATTAAATAGGCTGCATTATAAATAAATGACCCAACCCAAGTGATAGATTCTGGCGTTAAAAGCCATGAAGCAAAATTACTGTGAAGGGTACTATCTACTCCTTGAATTCCTTCTAGAATATAGGCAGACCAATAGAGTGCTCCTGCAAAATACGCTGACACTAATCGTAAAAAACTACCTAAAAGCATCCCATAGACTAAATGACTTGGTTTAAAAGATCCCTTTCTAAAAAGACCTGCAAATCCTACAAGTGTAAAAGCGAGGATGTAATCTAACATAAATTGAAAGAAATTTAAGTAGTAAAATTTCCCTAACGCAATTTGCAACACTCCAAGAATTAATCCAGCTTCTAGTCCTGGAAGAATACCTCTTCGAAAGGCAATAACAAAAATAGGCAGCATCGCAATCGATACACTTCCTCCATTGACAAAACCAAGAAGAGGTCCCCATAGATTTGCGAGCAAATCTAATACCAAAGCAATAGAAGTTAACACACCAATTTCGGCAATAATTTGAATCTGATTTTTCTTTTTCATTTTCGTTTCTCCTTTAAATTTTTAGGTAAAAAAAACAACCAAAAAATAAGTGGTTGCCTGATATTAAAGGAAAGATACTCCTACGCTGGCATTATCCAGATCAGGTAAGGTCTATAACAGATTAGTTATACTCTCAGCCTAGTTCTCTAAGCTCCCCTTATTTTTATTACGTTTATATTATATCATATTATTTTTATATTTTAAACAATTTAAAAAGTTTTTACCTTGATAAATAGATAAAAACTTTTTTTCATTTTCAGTTTAAAATTATCCAATGATTTCTAAGATAATTTCTGGTTTTTTTACAACTTCTTTAACAATAACAAATGCTTCAAGTAACGAATCAAGTATTTCCTTTGTCACAGTGGTATTGGCGTAAATTTGTGCTAATGTATCACCTTTTTTGACATAATCTCCTACTTTTTTTGATAATACTATTCCAACCATTGGATCAATAATATCTTCTTTCGTAGCTCTTCCTCCACCTAGTTTCATAGAAGCCAAACCAATATTTAATGCTTTTATTTGAGAAATATATCCTTCTTTTACGGCGATGAATGGATAGATTTCTTTAACTTTCACAAAATCATCAAGATTGGATATGTTTCCTCCTTGAGATAAAATGAATTCATTAAATTTCTTTAAGGCAATTCCATTATGAAGATTTGCTTTTGCGATTTGTTTTGCCTTTTCAAGAGAATCTGCTTTTCCTGCTAAATAAATCATTCTAGACCCGATTTCGATACAAAGAGTTTCTAAATCTTTGGGTCCGTTTCCTGAAAGTGTATCAATTGCTTCTTTTACTTCAAGTCGGTTTCCAACTGCAAAGCCTAAGGGTTGATCCATTCCCGTAATAAAAGCAACTACTTTTTTCCCAAAGGACGCTCCTATGTTTACCATAATTTTGGATAGTTCTCTTGCATGTTCTAACGTTTTCATAAAGGCTCCATCGCCAATTTTTACATCTAAACAGATAACATCTGCCCCGCTTGCAAGTTTCTTGCTCATGATACTTGATGCAATTAAAGGAATGGATGGAACGGTTCCTGTTACGTCTCTTAAAGCATATAGTAATTTATCGGCAGGTACGATTTCTCCGGTTTGACCTGCAACAGCAATACCAATTTTATTTACTTGAGAGATAAATTTTTCTTCTGATAAATCAATGGATAATCCATCAATGGATTCAAGTTTGTCAAGAGTTCCACCAGTATGACCTAGTCCTCTTCCAGATAGTTTTGCGACTTTCGCTCCAACGGAAGCAACCAAAGGCCCTAAAATTAACGTCGTTTTATCGCCTACTCCACCTGTTGAATGTTTATCTACTTTTACGCCTTCTATTTTGCTTAAATCAATAATGTCGCCACTATATAACATAGCCTTTGTTAAAAAACTTGATTCTTCGTCTGTCATTCCTTTAAAATAAATGGCCATAAGCCATGCACTAACTTGATAGTCGGGTATATCCCCTTTTACATATCCTGAAATCACAAATTCAATTTCAGTTTCTGTTAAAGCAATCCCTTCTCTTTTCTTTTCGATAATGTCTACCATTCTCATAATTGTTCCACCTCATCAAACAAATTATATCATATTTTCAGTTTTTGTAGTATAATTGTTTTTGGTGATTTTAATGAATGAAATAATCTTAGTAAGACACGGTGAAACCGATGCAAACCGTAATTATGTTGTTCAAGGAAGAATGGATAATCCTTTAAACGAATTCGGTGAGTCTCAAGCAATCAAAACAGGAAAATATTTTAAGAAAAATCAGGAGAAATTTGATTTAGTCATTTCGTCTCCTCTTAAACGAGCCTTTAATACCGCAAGATTAATTATCCAAGAGATGGACTTGAAAAAACCTATTATAGTCCACCAAAATTTAATTGAACGAAATTTTGGAGATTATGATGGCCAAAAAATTGATGAAGATTATTCGGATTTAATTAAAAGAGGTACGATTCCTCATATGGAACAAAATCCAGAATTAGAAAAACGAGTGTTTGCGGCTTTAAAGGATATTTGTGAACAGTATCCAAATAAGAGACTTCTTATCGTCACTCACTCTCATGTCATTAAATCTATTTTGGTACATTTAGTTAAAGAATTTACTTACACTTCTTTCTTATCAAATTGTAGTATCAATTACTTATCCTATAAAAACAAAATGTTTAAAGTGAATCAATTCAATATCAACCCTTTAGTTGAATAAATAAAAGACCCTAAACAAGCGCAAGTTCACTGTTTAGGGTCTTCTTTTTTTACAGAATGGATTTTAAAATATCTAAATAAAACGAAGAACGAAAAGAAAACGTTACAGGATTTAAGGTATCATAACTTGTCCCATTGATTGGATCAAAATCTCCTGTGGTATTTCTAAGATCCTCTGCTAATAAATTGCGAATTAATACGGTTGTGGTGACAATGTTTTCTCCATAAGCAAAATCAAAGGAAGGATTACCATAGTCATCTACCATGTCAAATACGAAATCAACCACTCCGACTTTGTAAAGTTGAGAAGCTACTAAAAAAGTATCCGGATGATAATTAAAAGCAAGATAATCATCATTCATCAAGTCTAAAATGGTTTCTCCTGTTAAGTAAACTGTTTTGATGTAATTATCAAAAGGCATTACTTCCACTAAATCACCCATAGTAATTTCCCCTGGATAAATTTGTTTTCTTACTCCTGAATAATTTAGCACTCCAAAATCAAGTTCTAAGTAGTCTTTAATTACGGTTGCGGCCCAATTAGCCAAATCGTTCTTTGATTCTGTGTCGATGGAATCATCCGCAATAGCAAGGACTTCTGTAACATAGTCTACGTAATCTTCGTCATCAGCAAACACATTAATTAATTGATTAACATAAGCGTTTTCATCGCCTAAAACACTTGTGCCAATGATGTAACTTTCTGCGCTTATCACTGATTCGGATTGAAAATCATATACAAGTGAAATTTTAGCAATTAAGGAAAAGTATTTACTGCTTACTTGAGCGTAAGGCATACGAACACCTGTTCTTGATATAAAAGAAGCAACATCTGTATGAGTATGTCCATTAAAAATAGCGTCTACTAAATGAACTCCTGTGAATCCAGCAATTTCTTCGTTCATAGAAGAATTATAGTCATGAATGGAAGCAACTACGATATCACAATCTTCTGTTGTTCTTAATATTTCAGCGTATTGGTACACGGTATCCGCTTGATCTAAAAATTCGATATTTGAAACTTTAGAAGCCGATATGGAGCCTATGACATCTCCAATGATCCCAATGATTCCAACTTTTACACCCTTAACTGTAACGACTTTGTAAGGCGTTGTCCAAGGAAGCATTTCTTGTGTATCTTTATACACAATATTTGCGGCTAAAAAAGGATAATCTGCTTCGCCATTTTCTAAATCTGAATCGGCGTAATTTTTAATGATATCGATTCCCCAATCAAATTCATGATTTCCAATGGTGAATGCATCAAGGCCAATATAATTAAAAGCTTTAACGAAAGGTAACCCATAATAATAATTAGATAAAGCGGTTCCTTGAAACATATCACCCGTTGCCATAATTACTGCTTCATTTGTCGCTTTTTGATTATATAAAAATTCACTCATCTCATAAAAATCAGATAAATCCGAGTAAGCTCCTCCATGATAATCATTTATGGAGTAAAGATCAATTGTCTCTGTCCCAAGAATAGATGTATCCGTAGAACTAAAGACAGTTGAAGTGGTCGTTGTAGTGGTGGTTGAAGCGCTTGAAGAGGTCGTCGTGGAAGATGAAAAGAAAGCACAACCAACCAATAGAAAAGTTGTCAAAATAATTATAAAAAAGGATAGTATTTTTTTCATAGAAAGTCCTCGTTTCTTTGTGCCCTTCTATTATAAACAATAAAGATAAAAAAAGAAAGAGAAATGAAACCTCTTTCTTTTTATTGAATAATTAAATCAATCCCCAGTGGGTTAATACATTGGTAATACCGGCTGCGGTTAAGAAGGTTCCTGCTGGATCCAAAGGATCTTCGTAATCAGCGTCCGCTGGCCAATAAGGGTCTGGGTCCGCTAACATAACAGCTTCTAATTGATCGGTTGTGATATTTCTTACAATCATAGAATTTAACACGATGTTTCGATCTGTTTCACTAAGTCCTGCAATGGTTAAATAATCAACCTCAACGGTCATAAAGTCCGCTCCAGGTCCTGTTAATATATTGGCAGCTTCAATAAAGGCAATAATTTCATCTGACAAAGTAATAACTGGTATTCCGTATAAAGATGTTTCTGCAAGTGCAGGAATGAATGTATTAATATTTGTGTTTCCACGAAGCATATTATCAATGGTCGAATGCATAGAACCGCTAGATAATAATGTAATTAATTCAGCGTGTGTCAAGGTCGTAATTAATGAGGAATCGACATCATCCGTAAAATTTTCAATATCTAAAACTTTTAAACCATCTAACAGTTTAATTGATTCAGTTTTTTCTATTTGTTCTGTTGCGACTAAATCCACATTAATAGTTTCTCTTAAGATGGTTGGAACTAGTAAAGAAGTAGACCCTACTGGCGCTGTTTCGTCTAATGCATTATCTAAAAGATATTTTGAAACGGTTGCTTGCATTGTCGAAGAATCTAGTAAATCATTAAAATCCATTGTGAAAAGTAATGTAGGAGAAATCGTGAATGTGGTTAAATCATTTAATCCAAGTAAGTCGAGTGCATCGATGATTTTCCCTAGTTCATCTATTGTGATATATTCAACATCCACTAAAGGAATGCGAATCGTATTCGATAAAACATCCTCATCAGGAACTACTAAGTTTCCTGAAGTATCGTTTAACATTTTATAAGATAAAGTAGCTTGCATGGATGAAGATAATAATATCGTGTCTGATTCTTCAAAGAATTTAGCAGAATCAATGGAAGTCCCAAAAGAACTTAAATCGGAATATTCCATTGCTATGAGCGCATTAATTAGCGCTTTAATTTCAGACTTAACAACAAATTCTGTTTCAAATCCAAGAGGGCCTGATTCCACTCTTAACAAACTGATTGCATCATCTTTTGTTTGAGGTATTAGTAAAACTTCATCTCCTAAATCAAATAGTGTTTTGGAAATGGTTGCTTGCATGATTGCAGAAGTAAGTAGTGTATCTTGATCTGTTTCTAGTATTAAATCGGTTAATGAGAAAACGTTTGAAAATTCGGTTGGATTTGTAATCCCGATTAAATCAAGAGCATTCATAAATGCAGTTAATTCATCCGAGGTAATATATGTAGTTTCAAAAACATCATAAGAAATCGGTGTTCCAAGTTCATCTTCATAAGGAATCGTAATGATGGAAGAACTAATTCCTAAAATTTGATTTGAAATAGTAGCGTGAATGATTTTCGAAGGAATAATCTCTTCAATATTATTCATTAGTGCGCTTGTATCTTCTAAATCAATTGTATCAAAATTTGTAATTCCCATTACATGAAGTCCTAAAATAAAGTTTTTGATTTCTGTGGCTGAAACGACATCTTGACTAATCTCATTTACTAAAATAGAGACGATAATTTCACTTGGAACGATTAATTGATCGGAGTCAATATCCACAACCATTTTTCCAATGGTTGCGCTAATGATTTCTGAATCTAGGAACGTATCAAGTTCTAAAGAAGAAAGTGTTAATGCTTTTGCAACATCAAAACCTGTTTCAGTTTCCGAGTCAGATAATATCAAAATAATACTTTTTGAAAGAGCTTTTAGTTCTTCTTTTAATAAATAACCTTCTATATCAAAAACAGTATCTGGAATAATTAGTGGAGTATCTCCTAAATCTTGAGATAAAAGCATGTCAGAAATCGTTGCGACAAATACTCTTGAGTTAAATAAATCATCAATCGTATCATCGTCCATTTCTGAAATAGTATTTAATCCGAAGTTTTCAAAATCAACATCTCCGGCTACAGTTGCTAAGGCATTTAAAGCAATTAAGACATTTCTTAATTCGCCATTTTCAATTACATTACCAAAAGCGTCTAATGTATCGTACCACTCTACACCACTTGGTATAATAAGTATATCCAGGCCTTCAATGTCGGTATTGCCTGACAAAATATTGACCAAAGCATTTGTAATTAAAACCGAATTCATTAGTACGGTTAAATCAATGGAAGCTGCTGCATTTAAAAATATAGTCATATTTACTTCTTGTAAATCAGCGATTGAAACATCCGCGTCAAGAACAGCTCCTAATACTTCTCCAATGGCAATAAATTCCGATTCCCAATCTAAATCAGCAGGAACAGAAATAATGGCTGAAATGCCAGAGTCTGAATCTTCGAGCATTGGAACGAGTACACTTGAAGTTAGTAACACCATTAAAGATGAATCCGAAAAGTCTCCAAATAAACCTCGAACCATATCTCCACCTACTACGATATCTTCTACTCCGCCATCACCGGCTATAATTCCGGCTCCATTTAGAATATCAAATAAAGTTCCTGCAATGACTCCAAGATTTGCAAGTTCTGCTTCAAAATCGATTGCATATAATTCAAGAGTGGTGATTGGTAATTCTTGATCATACATATCGGCCCCAACTTCAATGGCCAAAGGCAAAACTGAAATAATTAAATTTGATTTAGAAAGGGATGCAAACGCATCTCTAATTTCATCACCTGTGATATCTGACAATACTTGAGTGTCAAAGTAATCTGATTCTAAAAAGATACCAAGTACTTCTGCATAAACTGCTAATTCATAGCGAAATGCAATAACTTCATCGTTATATTCAAAAGATAAAATACTATCAAACAAATTAAGGTGAAGCGCAATTTCTTCTCCAGTACTTGCGGAAGTAACCGTAATCGAATCTGCTAGTTTGACTAAAAAATTATTATTGTATTCTGTGACCATTGCTTGTAAATCTTCGATGATGAGATTTAAATCATCGGAAGATGGAACATCAGCTAGAGGAATAACAGAATAATCTAATTGAAGGATTTCGTCTCTTGTTTGGAATGCAAGTGGCGTAGTTGATTCAGTTGATGCAATCAAGGTTGTGACACTTTCCGCAACGCTCATGATTCCACCAAGCATTATTAAAGTTACAAATACGGCCATAACTCCATTTAAAGCACCAAATAACGCTCCAAATCCTCTATTTTTAGATTCGCCTTTTTGGGCCTTCCCAAGGATAATAGATGAAAGGATGAAACAAATAAGTTTATAGATTAATAAAATAACAGTGAAATATAAGATAGAGTAGATAATTTTAACGGCAAACAACCCTATTCCACTCGCTAAAACGAGTAATTCAGCGTTGGCTGACACGTCAACCGTTTCTCCTAAAATGAATTGAACGATTTGTCCTATGCTTGCTTCAAAGGAAGTAAAAGTAGATAAAGAAGAATCAATGTTTGAAAGGATTCCTCCAAGCCAAGGCATATTCAATTTCCAAAGAAATAAGGATGCTTGATTAATGGTTAGAAAAAAGACAATGTAAAAAATTAGCATGGTAACAAATGCAAAAAGTGTTTTTTTCATTCCTCTTAATAATCCCATTAATATTCCAAGTCCTAAGATGATATATAACAACAAATTGATGGATGTTAAAAACCCTAAATCCAAAATAATCCCCCCCTTAAAAATGTCTCACTTTAATTATACCTTATTTTTTGTAGATTACAATCGAGTAGACTTCATAATTTATACGTTTTTTTTGAATATATTATTGGTAGAATTTACATTAATACTTTTATATAAAAAAATCAGAAACAATTCATCTCATAATTAAGAGTTCTTTGTTTACTCATTTTTGTATTATTATTTTTTGGAATATGACTTAACGAATTCTTTGTGATGCTTGATTTCTCTTTGTTTTGCATGTTCTAGTTTTCTTGGCATCTTAATTTTTATCCTGCAAGCAAAAAAAAGTTGAGAACGAATGTTCCCAACTTCATTTTATTTTGTTAGATAAAACCATAGTGTGTTAAGACATTATTAATTCCGACTTCGGTTAAGAAAGTTCCAGAAGGATCCAAAGGATCTTCATATTCGGAATCAAGTGGCCAGTATAAGTCAAATGGATCATCAGCTAGCATTGTGGCTTCTAATTGATCGGTTAATAGATTTCTAACAATCATGGAATCTAATACAACATCTCTTTGTTCTGGTGTTAATGCTGCAATAACCATGTAATTGAATGATACAGTTGAAATATCGGTAGCACCCATTAATTGAGTAGCGATAATAAAGGCCTTTATTTCTACTTTTGTCGTAATAGATGTTAAATTAAATACATCTTCTGTTGCAAGATCTGGTACGACAATATTTGGATTATCTTTAAGCATATCGTCTATGGTGACTTGCATAGAACCACTTAGTAGAAGGGTTGTTAAATCTTCATCTGTCATTGATGTAACTACTGTAGGATCCATTGCTCCATCAAAGTCTAAAACTCCTAATGTTTCAAGTGAAGTAAGCAATGCTTTTAATTCCTCTTTTTCAATTTGAACATTGGTTCCTAGTCCTACGTTTATGGTTTCTCTAAAGAAGTTTGGAACGATGAGTTCTCCTGTTCCAGAACCATCAAGTACTGCACCATCAAGTAAAGTTTTCGAAATGGTGGCTTGCATAGAGTAAGAAGTAAGTAATTCATCAAAGTCTGCAGAAAAGACATTTGCAGGATTGATATCAATATTTGAGAAGTCGGTTAAGCCAAGTAATTCTAATGCATTAAGGATGGCTTTCATTTCATTTAATTCTACATACGTTACATCTGCTTGAACGATGCGAATAGTAAGTGTGGTTAAGTAATTTGTATTTGGTACAATTAAGTTTCCATCTGTGTCATTAATTAATTTATCAGAAAGTGTTGCTTGAATGGATGAAGAAAGTAATAAGGTATCTGGATCATTGAAGAATTCAGAAGAATCAATGGAAACACCAAAACTATTAAGGTCGGTATATCCCATCGCTGTAAAGGCATTAATTAATGCTTTAATCTCTCCTTTGATGATGAAATTAGTTAAGCTAACAAGAACTTGAATGCGATTAGCTTCGATTTCTCCTAGTTGTGAGAATGTTGGAACAATTAAAACGTCGCTTCCTAATTCAAATAATGTTTTTGAGATGGTCGCATGCATGGAAGCGGATGATAATAACGTAATTTGATCGGCTTCTAATGCAACTTTGCTTAAATCAAATGTTCCTGAGAAAGCAGTAATATCGGTGATTCCAAGAACTTCAAGTGCGTTTATAAGTGCTTTAATCTCGAACTTGTAAATAAAGTGAGTCGTAAATACATCTCCTTGAATTAAGTTAGAATCAATATCCCTTTCAGGAACTAACAGTACTGACGAACCTAAACCATCAATTTGTTGGGTAATGGTTGCGTGCATCGATGCTGAAGTAAGTAAGGTGATTTGATTAGCCTCGGAGTATAAGTTCGTTAATGAAACCGTTCCATTAAACGAAGTAATGTTTGTGATGCCTAACACTTCAAGTGCATTAATAATTGCTTTGATTTCAGATTTGTAAATAAAGAGTGTGCTAGATACAACGGCTTGAATCAAAACACTATCGACATCGTGAGTTGGGATTAACAGAATTTCAGATCCCAAATCAGTTAACTGTTGGGTGATGGTTGCGTGCATAGATGCTGAGGATAATAATGTATTTTGATTGGTATCATCAAATAGATTTAATAAAGATACCGTTCCATCGAAGGAAGTAATGTTTGTAATTCCTAATATTTCAAGAGAATTGATTATGGCTTTTATTTCGGTTTTATAAATGAAGTGATATCCTAGAATGATTGTTTGAATAGAAACGTTATCTACGTCGGTAAGAGGTATCGTAAGTACCAAAGGTCCTAAATCATCTAATTGTTGTGTAATGGTTGCGTGCATAGATGCAGAAGATAGTAAGATAGTTTGATTGGTATCATCAAATAGATTGACTAAAGATACTGAACCATCAAAAGAGTTAATATCAGTAATTCCAAGTATCTCTAATGCATTAATAATCGCTTTTAATTCGGTTTTATAAATGAAGTGTAATCCTAAAACAAGTTTATTAATCGAAATAGAATCGACATCAGTATCAGGAATAACTAAAACTTCTGATCCTAAATCATCTAATTGTTTTGTAATGGTTGCATGCATGGATGCAGAAGCTAAGATAATGTTTTGATTGGTATCTCCATATACTCTTGTTAAATTGACTGTTCCAGAGAAAGTATTGATGTCAGTAATTTGTAAAACTTCTAACGCTTCAAACATAGCTGAGATTTCTGCTTTTGTAATGTATTCCGTTTCAAAAGTTAACTCACCTACGGTTACTCTGATAGCTGCTTCATCAAAATCTTCAAATGGAACCGTTAAAACTTCATCACCTAAATCAAATAATTGTTTCGAGATGGTTGCGTGCATGGAAGCTGAAGTAAGTAAGATGGTCCTATTTTCTTCTATATAGAAACTTGTTAAATCAATCGAACCAGTAAAACTATCAATGTCTGTAATATTTAGCAGTTCTAATGCTTCAAAAATAGCATGAATTTCATCTTTTACAACAAATTCAGTCTCAAAACTAAATGGTCCTACTGTCGTTCTAATTTCAGTTGAGTCATCTGATGCAGTGTATGGAATGTTTAAAACGTCAGATCCTAAATCAAGTAATTGTTTTGAAACAGTCGCATGCATGGATGCTGAAGTCAATAAAACAGTGCGAGTGTCTTCTATATAGAAACTTGTTAAATCAATGTCTCCTGAGAAAGTAGTGACATCTGTGATTTCAAGTATTTCTAAAGCTTCAAAAATAGCTCCAATTTCTAGTTTAGTTACGTATTCGGTTTCAAATCCTAACGTGCCAACGGTAAGTCGAATCACAACGCTTGAAGCGTCAACGTATGGCACAGTAAGGGATGCTGAACCTAAATCGAGTAATTGTTTTGAAATGGTAGCTTGCATGGTTGAAGATGAGAGTAAAATATTTCGATTTGTTTCATCATAAAATGATGTTAAATCAATCGATCCATCAAAACTTTCAACATCGGTAATTTCTAATATATCAAGTCCAAAAATCATGGCTTCTAGTTCGGTTTTTACCACATATTCGGTAGCGGTAAGTCCAAGGCCCACACTAACTCGTATAAGCGTTAAATCATCGTCTGCAACGTATGGAACTTCAATGGTTCCTGCTACATCCAATTCTAAAACTTGAGTTGAGACAGTAGCTTGAATAACTGAAGAGGCTAAAACGATTGCAGCATTGTTTCCTTCCGCTAAAAGACTTAAATCTACACTTCCAGTGAAAGATTCAACATCGGTAATTCCTAAAACATTTAATGCGTCAAAAATGGAATCTAATTCCGTCTTAATAATATATTCCGTTTCAAATCCTAAAGTTCCAACCGTTACCCGAATTGCGGTAATATCATCATCTGCAAGGTAAGGTGCATCTAACGTTCCAGCAACATCTAAGTCAATGATTTGGGTTGAAATCGTCGCTTGAATGATGGAAGAAGATAAAACGATTTGTGAATTGGTATCATCTGCAAGTAAACTTAAATCGACGCTTCCAGTAAACAATTCTACATTGGTAATTTCAAGAACATCAAGGGCTAAAATAACCGATTCTAATTCTTGAGCTGAAATGTATTCAAACTCTTCCAAAAGGGCTCCAACGGTTATTCTGATTAAAGTAGAATCGTCTTGTGCAAAATAAGGAACGTCTAAGGTTCCATCCAAATCTAAGTCTAAAATGGTTTTAGAAATCGTCGCTTGGATTACAGAAGATTCTAATACAATCGAAGCATTATCTCCTTCTGCTAGTACACCTAAATCAACGGTTCCAGTAAAGGATTCAACATCAGTAATTCCGAGAATGTTCAATGCTTCAAAAATGGCATCTAGTTCTATTTTTGTGATATATTCTGTTTCGTATCCAAGAGGACCGACTGTTATTCTAATTGGTGTTATGTCATCTTCTGAAACGTAAGGTGCGTTTAAAGTTAAATTTGTGTCTAAATCGATTATTTGAGCTGAAATGGTTGCTTGAATTACAGAAGATGCTAATACGGTTTGTGAATTCGTATCGTCTGCTAATACACTTAAATCAATTGTTCCAGTAAAACTTTCCATGTCCGTAATTTCTAAGACATCAAGTGCTTTAATAATGGCTTCGATTTCCGAAGATACAATGTATTCTGTTTCAAAACCAAAAGAACCTACCGTCACTCGAATCTCTGTTATGTCATCATCTGCAACATAAGGCACATCAAGTGTATCATCTACTTCTAAATCCAAAATGGTTTTAGAAACGGTTGCTTGAATAATGGAAGACGAAAGCAAGATTGATGCATTATCATCTTGTGCTACTACTGATAAATCGATGTTTCCATCAAACAAGGTAATGTCCGTAATTCCTAGTACACCTAATGCATCAAAAGCATTTGTTAATTCTTCCTTTTCAATATATTCTGTTTCAAATCCAGCGTCACCTACAGTGACCCGAATTGGGTTTTCGTGTTCATCAATATAAGGTACTGTTACAAATCCATCACTAACCATGTCAAATAGTTGTTTGGAAATGGTCGCATGCAAAATAGCAGATTCCAATAAAGTATCTGAATTATCTATCACTAAATTTAAATTCAATGTATCAAAATTAGCAAAATCAGTAATATCTAGCACCAAGATTGCTCCTATTAGCGCAGTCAATTCTTCGGTTGAAATATATTCAATCGAATCGGTTACGTTGGTATAACGGATGTCTTCTTCGTCTATATTTTTATAAGGAACCAAAATCACTGATTCATCTTCAGTAGTTAAATCTAATAATATAGTGGAAAGTGTTGCATGAAGAATGCTTGAAGCAAATAATTTATCGGTTTTATCATTATCAAGAATAGTTGGATCTAGTTCTGTACCTAAATTTGATAAGATAGATGCATCAACTTCTAAATTGTTGATGTCGGTAATTCCTAAAACAGAAATGGCTAGAAATGCATTTTTAATTTCTGGTTTGGAAATAACATCTTGCCCGATTCCTCCAACAAAGATTTCAATCAATGCAGAACTTGGGATGGTTAAATTATCCGCTCCCATATCGATAACTAAATCGCCAACCGTAGCAGCTACGATATCGGATGCTAATAAAGTATCGATGGATGCTTCGCTTAACGATAATGCTTTGGAAAGATCAAATCCAGTTTCAGCACAAGTAGTATCTTCTACCTCACAGGCCAAATCAGTGAAAACAAGTTTTATAGAAGATGCTAAAGCTTGTAATTCCTCTTTTAATAAATAGTCATTCTCATCAAATACAGAATCAGGGATCACTAAGACAAGGTCACCAAAATCTTGTTCTAAAATATAACTAGATAAGGTAGCAACAAGTATTTTAGACTCAAACAAGGAATTAATTGCTTCTACATCTAAATCTGCAATCATATAGATGTCAATGTTATTAATATCTATATCTTCTGTTTGACTCGCAATGGAATTAACTGCAAGTAAAATATTTCGCAATTCACCATTTAAGATGACGTTTCCATCATCATCTAGTTCATCAAACCAAATAATATCATCTGGGATAACAAGCATATCTAATCCTTCAATGCCCGCAGCACCAGATAAAACGTTCTTCAAAGCGTTTGTAATAATTTTTGAATCGAGTAATACGGTAAAATCAAGTTGAGCCAAAGCACCAATGATGAGCATAGCGTCTCCAGATTGAATTTGACCTACTGTAATATCTGTATCAAGAATTGCTCCTATTACAGCGCCAATTGCTACAAACTCATCTTCCCAAACAAGGTCAGTTGGAACGGTTATTATGGCTTGAATTTGTTCTGTTGCTTGAAGTAAAACTGGCTCGACCGCAACGTAGGCACCAAGCGTTATTAGTTCCGAATTTCCTAAGGAATCAAACAAATCTCTTACGGTATCTCCATCAATTGTAACGGTTTCTAAATCCATTTCATCGTTAAAGATTCCTGCGCTATTCACTAAATCAAAAACAATAGCAGCGATGTCTCCTAATTGTTCTAATTCCAGTTGCCAATCGATTGCATAGAGTTCTTCTGTTGGAATAGTAATTTCAGTATCAAAATAATCTGCAGCAACTTCGATAGCTAAAGGCATTATCGAAGTAAATAAATCAGAGTATGAAAGTGTATCAAAAACTAAGCTAACGTCATCTCCTGAAATATCGCTTACATTCTTTGTATCCATATACGCTGAATTTATAGCAATACCTGCTATTTGTGATACAACTGCTAATTCGTTACGAACGGAAATTTTTTCATCTCGATACGTAAAAGACAATACCGAGTCAAACAAGTATAGATTTAATGGCAAGTCGATGCCTGTTGCTTCATCAATTATAGTAAATTGAGAAGTGGTAGACACGACAATATTTGTATTGAAAGCTTCAACCATTGAGTTCATCATGTCAATTGCGGCAGTGAATTCTTCCGGGATTTCGATTGGGGATGCAAGAGGAATAACGGAATAACTTGCTTCGTAGATGTTTTGTCTTGGAAAATCAATTGAAACGGTTTGAGTATCATCGGTTGAAGGAAGTAAAGATACTAAACTTTCACCCATGCTGATTAGTCCACCAACAATGATTAACATTACAAATACACTGATTGCTCCACTTAATAAACCAAATAGTGCACCAAATCCTCTATTTTTAGATCTATATTTATCTTCTTTTTTACTTGATCCAAAGAAAATGATACGAATAAAGAAGAAAAGCAATTTATAGATCACTTGAATTACGGTAAAATATAAAATAGTGTAAACAATTTTAATGACAAAAAGACTGACTCCAGTCGTAAAAGCGAGGAATTCATCATTTTCAAGAACTTGAGTAAATTGTTCGGGAAGAAAATTTTGAAGTAAAATAGGCAAGGCATCTTTTAAACTTGTTACATCCGCAAGTGCAGGAAGAAATCCTCCAACTGCTCCTCCAAGCCACGGCATACTCAATGTCCATAGAAAATTAATTACAATATTGATGGTTAAGAAAAAGAAAACATAGAAGATTAATGTCGTAATAAAAGAATATAGCGATTTTTTAAATCCTCTTAGAAATCCAAAAAACATTCCAAGACCGAGCATTGAAAAAAAGGCTATATTAAAATATAAAACAAAATCTAAATTTTCAGGAATTTGCATAATTTTCCCCCTCTAACTAAAGTGCTGAAAAAATATATATTAATATTATATATCATTTATACCATAATGAAAGCAACCTTGTCAAAAAATTAACCTGAAAAGAAAATAAATAGGTCAATGTATAACCTTTTCCAATAAAATGATATATAATAAACGTATATTATAAGTTGAGGTGATGATTTTGAAAAAACTACTAGTACTGCTTGTAATCTTATTGTTTGGAACATTTTTAAGTGGATGTTCTTTTTTAACAATGACTTTTGATTTTCCTACCACAACCACAACTACACTTACAACCACAATGCCTAATACAATTAATGGTACCATTAGTTTAGGAGACTTAGAGTATTCTACTTTTTCTTACTATGAATCAGACACCTATCTCATTACTAATGTAGATGAATACAATGATGTATTACTTAACACAAGAGATATGATAAGAAAATCCAATGTTGAAATCCTTACAACTCTTTATACAGAAGCAAAAGTATACCCTTGGTCAACGCAAACTGTAAGGACAGCGGTTGGCTCAAGTCTTGGATCTGGTGTGATTTTCTTAGAAGATGAAACCTATTATTATGCCTTAACCAATCATCATGTTATTGATAATGATATCTACGATGCCACCTATCAAATAAAAGCATTTGAAGATAGCGATGAATCAGAAGCTATTCTTGTTTGTTTTGATGAAAGTTTGGATTTAGCTGTAGTTAAGTTTTTAAAAAATGATCGTCAAGACATCCATTTAATGGATATATCCACAAGGCTTTATACAAAGTTTACAGAAGGGGAATTAGTCTTAGCTGTAGGAAATCCTTTGTCTGTTTTAAATAATGTTACCTTCGGTGAATTTAGAGGCATGGAAACGATTGAAAATGCTGATTTTAAAGTGATTCTCCATAACGCTTCCATTCATGAGGGTTCAAGTGGTGGAGCATTGGTTGATGTCGATGGTAACTTGTTAGGTCTTAACACCTGGGGATATAGCACAACCGATGAGTATTCCTTTTCCGTACCGATTTATATCATTTATATGTTTTTAATAAATAATGGAATAATTTAAAAAAAAAGGAGAATTTCTCCTTTTTTATTTGATTTCAAGTTTTAACGAAATTGGTTTAAATCCTACTGATTGAATACGAATGGAAGCTTTTCCAAGGATTCCGGTTGTTTTAAGATAGATTCCTGTTGAGCCTCCAAGGAGCGAAAGTTTATTAGGTCCAATGATTTGTAATTCTTTTGATGTTTCAATTTCAATGACGTTGCTAGCAAAAGGTAAAATATTATCAAATTCGTCTTTTAATGAAACCACAAGTCTTGTCACATCATAGGTGATATCGTGTAAGAGTATTTTATCGTCAAGTTCAGCTTTTAAGAAGACTTCTTTGGATTGTCCTCTAATTGAAGTTGCAACTAATTTATCATCCATGTACCCTTCATACTTGTAAAGACAGCCTTCTTTTGCCCATCCACCAATGTATTTGCTATATAAATCCATTGCATCTTTCATGGTGAATTTATGAACACTCATTAAATTAGCCATGCTTAATTTGTCTTTTAAAGGCATATCCGTTCCATAACGATTGTAAGCTAAAAGCACTTGTTTAATCTTTTTAGCTACTTTTTTAGAATAGGATTCGTTTTCTAAAATTCGGTCTCCAATATAGTCATCAATGATAACTGGAGCATTTGGAATATAAGGGAATTTTTCCCAATCAGAATAAAAGGTACCAACAAGTTGGTCGTTGTGATAAATTTTTAAATAATCACAATTAGTAAAAATGACGGTTGGTGGAACAATACTTTTTGAATATTCTCCCATCATCATATTGGAAGCGACCATTAAAACTGGTTTTTTCATTTGTTGAGAGGCGTATGCGTAACTTGCATATTTAGGAATACGAAACATATCCATGACCCCGTGATGACAGATATGATCGCCTGAACCAAATTCTTTATGGGTATTGTAATCGGTCATGCACCATCCAATTGCTCCACTGACTGTAAGATATTGGAAACTGGAATTCATCACTTCTAAATGTCTTAAAGCTTGTTCACAACGTTTGCTTTCTGAGTCCCATTTTTTGGTTGGGAAAACATGTCCATTGTGTTCTGTCACTAAATATGGAACGATTTTATGGATGATTTTTCTTGGGTTTTCAAGCCCTGGATTGTCTCCGGTATGAGAAAAATCATTGTAAGTATACACATCTTCTAAAAATTCACTGTTTTTCATATTACGAACGCCACCGGTTTGTCTTACTTTATCTAATTTATAGGCTAGTTCATTGGTTTTTTCATAAAAGTCATGATCATCTGCAGATTCATTGATTCGAACTCCCCATAAAACAATGGATGGATGATTAAAGTGATGTTCTATCATCGTTTCAAGCGCTTTTAAAGACAATTCTTTAAAGTGATCGTCACCAATGTATTGCCAACCTGGAATTTCTTCAAATACCAATAATCCGACTTCATCACATCTCTTGATGAAATGATCACTTTGCATGTAATGAGAAGTTCTGACGATATTACAACCTAATTCGAATTTAAGAATTTCTGCGTCTCTTGCTTGCATTCGGGAAGGCATTGCATATCCTACGTATGGATAAGATTGATGACGATTTAAGCCAATTAACTTGACTAATTTGTTATTTAAGATAAACCCTTCGCTTGTAAAATTAGCGCTTCTAAAACCGAAGGATTCGGTAATGTGATCGATTTCTTTTCCGTTTTCTAAAACAACTAATTCTAATTTATATAAGACGGGATTGTCTAATGTCCATCGTTTAATATTTACAACTAATTCTTGAATACCACTTTCAAAAGCTAGTTCGCCTTTGATTACTTTTGATAAAATCACTTCATCTTTTAGGTAAAGCGAAAGATTGATGTCATGTTCTGCTTCAGGGGTTTTATTCCATCTGATTTTTGCTAATAACAACATTTCTTCTTCGCTTAAATTAGGAGATTCTATTGTAGTGATAAATAAGTCATGAATAAAAAAAATTGGTCTAATTTCGAGGCAAACTTCTCGGTAAATTCCTCCATATCCTAAATAATCTACTACATCTCCAAATGGAGGAACATTTGAAATTTCAGTTGCGTCTACTTTGACAAATATAGTGTTTTCATGTTCAAAATCGATTAAAGAAGAAATATCATAGGAAAAAGGAGTATATCCCCCTTCATGTATGCCAAGTGACACTTCATTTAAGAATACTTCACATACATTCATAACACCAAAAAATTTTAGAAGCACGTTGCTTTCTTGAAGTTCTTTTTCCACTGTAAAATGCTTTACATAGGACCCAATAAATTGATAATCCGTTTCTTTAAAATATTGAAACGGAATTTCTTTTAATGTGTGCGGAATCATGACTTTTTTAAAGTCAGATAAAGAAGCGTCCTTTTTGATATATTTAGGGTCAAAATCAGGAAGGTAGTACCAATCAAAATTTAAATGTATGTCTTTTCTCATCATTTACTCCTTTTAAATTGAAATATAATAAATTCTAGAACCAAAATCACCCATTAATCTAACAGATTGATTGTATCCACTGCCGATAAACTTTTGTTTTGGTACAAATCCAAAATGATTTAACGTTGAACCTGAATATTCTACATTCTCTTCTTCTGCCTTCATCAAATATCTGTTCTTTAACAAATGAAATAGAATCCCGTTGGCATTCAATTTGATTGGAAGTGCATGCTTTACTAAATCACCAAACATTTCCAAATTAAAATACTGAATTCGATTGCTAATTTTATACGTTAACTCGTCATTTAGACCTCTCATAGGTATTTTTTCTAAGGGACCATTCGGATGAGTCAATAATTGATAAACACCAATGATTGCTTCTTCTTTGTTTTCTTTAATACACGCCCAAATACATTGATTCGTTTCAAAAGGACTAATAAATCGAACCATTGTTCCAAATTGTAATAATTCTCGATGCATCTTATAAAAAATGACTTGCTTTTGAATGACTTTTTTCTCATAACGAGATAATTTAGTTAAATCTAGTTCATAACCTAACAGTCCGAAAATTGCGGTATTGAATCTTGTCTCCAAAGGAGTTTTCCGTAAGGTTTGTTGGTTCGGAATGTTACTGACATGGCAGCCCATAGTAGATAAGGGATAAACAAATGAGGTTCCATATTGTATCGAAAGTCTTTCGATGCCATCTGTATTATCACTTGTCCAGGTTTGTGGCATGTAATAAAGCATGCCAAGGTCATATCGATTACCTCCACTTGCACAAGATTCAAATAAAATATTTGGAAATTTCGAAGTGATTTCTTTTAAAATCTCATATAGTCCTAATGTATATAAGTGAAAAAAAGAACCTTGATTTTTCTTTGGCAAATAAGAAGAATATACATCTGAAAAATTTCGATTCATATCCCATTTACAGTAGGAAATATTTGCATTTTGAAACAAATCAGTTAAAAATCCGATAATATACCTTCTGACATCAGGATTTGTTAAATCTAAAATTAATTGATTTCGTCCAAGACTGGGTTTTCTTAATGGGTGCTGTATCGCCCATTCTGGATGTGATCTAAATAAATCACTGTCTGGATTCACCATTTCTGGTTCTACCCAAATTCCAAAATCAAGTCCGATTTTATTAATCTTATTTGCAATTCCTGAAATTCCAGATGGTAGCTTAGCTCGATTAACAACCCAATCGCCAAGAGAAGATGTATCATCGTTTCTTTTTCCAAACCAGCCATCATCTAACACAAATAATTCCATGCCTAGGTTTTTTGCCTTTCTTGCCAATTTTAGTAGTTTTCGCTCAGAAAAATCAAAATAAGTGGCTTCCCAATTGTTGATTAAAATGGGTCTTACTTTATTTTGCCACGTTTTTGAAATGATATGTTTTTTTACTAAATCATGAAAGTGTTGACTTAAAGTAGACAATCCTGTATCTGAATATGTCAGTACCGCTTCTGGAGTAACAAAAGTTTGTTCTTTTTCTAGTAAATAAGAGAAATCAAACGAATTTATCCCCATTAATACTCTTAAAATCGAGTGAGGAGAAACTTCTAAAGTGGCTTCAAAATTACCGCTATAAAGCAGTGAAAATCCATAACAAGCTCCAACTTCTTCATCCGTATGCTTTTCTTTTAGAGCGATAAAAGGATTGTGGTCGTTTGAGGAAACTCCTTTTTTTGAATCAATTTTTAATAGACCAAATTTAAGGTCATGGGTTGTGAGTTGTCTTTCTCTTATCCATGCACCATCAAGACTTAAAATTTGATAGTTTTGATTCAATAAGTCCAAATTAAAACTCATCGCTTTTTCAATTGTTATTGATTGAAAAGATCCGTTTCGAATCACAGTTCTTCTAGTAATAACATCAATATCGTAAAACACGGAGTAATATAAATCGATTTCAATGAATGCAATCGGATCACTTACTGTAATTTTTAATGTTTCAATTTCATTTGAATCTGATCCAAACGTTTCAGGCATTTCACTAAAACTAGGCTTTTGTGGCAATATTTCATGACTTTTATATAAAAAGTTTGTAATGCTTGAATTATCTTCTAACCGGAAATGAAGCATGGGATCTCGAAAATCGCCTTTTCCATACGTTGATAATTCTAACATTGCTAGATTTAAATTAAATGTTTTGTCTGTTTCATCATAAATAACTTGATTTCCAACTTCTATTTGATATTGTAAATTTAAATTGAAAGCATTTTTTTCGACAGATATTTTTTTACCATAGTATAAGTGACCAACATGTTTTGATGGCAGTATATTTATGATATATGAGGAATTTTGAGTTTTAAGATGAAAGTATTTTTCAGATTCATTATAAATAATCATTTGTGTTCCTCCAAACCTGTTTGAGAAGTTGTATGATGTTTGTTATAACTCTCCATTGCTATTTTGGCTAAAGCAAATGCAGGAGTATACATAGAAGAAATAATCTCAATATTAGGAGATATTTTTTTTATGTTTTGAGTATATAGCTGTTTGTAAATTGTATTTGCGGTTCCTAATCCGCCAACTACCACAAGTTTTGTCTTATCAAATGAAAGCTTTCGATAGACTCCTTCTACAAGTAATCTAACTTCATTTGCAGCATCAACTAATATTTTATAGGCATATTGATTAACTGTACCAAATGTTGTAACTATTTTTGCAATTTGAGCCACTTCTGTTCGACTTAAGCAATCAAAATATTTAACAAAACTACTAAAATCATCGATTTGTAAATAGTCTTTTATTGCTTCACTAAAATTCGATACAGGGTATCTTTTATCAAGGACTCTTGCATAATATTTTAAGGCTTGAAATCCTATATCAAATGCAGATCCAGCATCGCCTTCTTTATAGTGATAGCCACCACATCTCCACGTTTGATGATCAATTGCACCATAGCAAACCGATCCTGTTCCTAAAATAAGGGCTATTCCTTCCAGTTTGCCTTCTCCTGATGCTAAAGCGCCGACAACATCGTTATAACACTCGATTTCACAGTTTTGATCTACAAATGAAAGTTCTTGAAGTAATGCTTTATAATCCATTGAATCTTGAATAGATGCAATTCCACCGATTCCTGCATAGATGGAAGATACGGTAACGTTTATGTTTGCATTTAAAAATGCATCTATAATTTGAGAAATAGATGTTTGATAGGATACTGTATCAATCGAGGACGCTTGACTAAATCCTTCTGCAATTTGATTTCTTGATTCATCAATCACAACAAGGTGAGTTTTAGTCCCTCCTCCATCGATTCCTACAAAGTATTTTTTTGACATCGTCTGTCTCCGCCTTTAAGAAAATAATTTTTTATTTTTCAGAAGAAAGTAGAAATGTTTTAAAATATGGTCTTATGACAAAATAGACCAAAACGAAACCATATACAAACTGTAACACCACAGATAAAACAATCAGCCAAGTGCTTGAATAAGCCATTCCAGCCATAATATTATCAATTAGAACTCCAGATAAAAATGCAGGAGAAATAATCAAATAGTACTGAAATTTTAATGGAATGAATCCATTGCTAAAGAAAATTGGAAGCATCGAAAAAACTAAGATATAGGCAACATAACTAAGGGATAACACTTGATTGGACTTGCTAATAATCGATAAGGACAATCCAATTAAAATGTGTACCAGAACCCCTAAGATATAAACCAAAAACAAATATAGGTAATTTATGGGGAGTTTATTAATAAATGCTAAAACAAGGATAAAAGTGACAATTGGAATGAGTTGAATGATCATGGAAGAAAGGATTTTAGCTACTACAATCGTCAAGGTATTACATTTCGATTTTAGGATTGGAATCAAGGTGTTTTCTTCTCTTTCGATAAACATGGAAATCGAAAAGATAATAACCGGTAAAATAAAAATGGTTATATAGATAAAATTGGATGGATTGATATCAGGAAAAAATGCCATTGAAGCCCCAAATAGAGCAGTTAAAATAATTACAAAATGAATTATTCGATACTCTAAGAGTCTTTTTAAGTCTGATACGATTAAAATTTTACAATTATTCATTTAGATCAACTCCCGTTTCTAATTTATATAATTCATCATCGATAATATTTTTTGTCGTTATTTCTTGAATGGATACTTCTTTTAAAAACTGTAAAAAAGTATCTTCGCGAAAAATTGATTTAGAAAAACATTCTTCGTATAAACTATTATTTTTTTCATAAGTAATGGTAACTTGTTGATTTTGATACTTTGATTTTAGAGTAGCGGTTGAAGTGATTTTATGAATCTCATTATTAACCACAAAAGTGATTCTATCCGCTATTTTTAAAGGAAAAAACATATGTCTATCTAACAGTACTATTGTACTTCTATTTCTAGCATTCTTCAATAAGAAATCAAAAATTAACTCTCTTTCATCTAAAAACATATCTTCAAACAAATTATCAAATATCATTAATTTTGGTTCAGAAATCATTGATCGCAAAATATTTACAAATATTTTTGAAGAATTAGATAAGTTTTTGATTGGTGTGTTCCGAAACTTGGAATAATTAACGGATTTTAAAAACGAATCAATGTTAAGTGATTTTTGATATAGTTTACTGTAATACGTTAAATTTTGATACACTGTCTTTTTTTCAAATAAATAGGGCTTTTCAAATGAATATCCTAGTTCTTTATGAAAATCTTTCATTTTTAAAGATTCCTTATTT